>NZ_JBYSWF010000108.1:0-15304 GCF_058780865.1 Pseudomonas sp. GP01-A4 | reverse complement strand
CGTGGGCTCGGAGATGTGTAAAACACACAGCGCCAACGCCGAAACCCGCATCGCCCCCGGATTACGCTCCGCCACCAGCGTCGTCACCAACGGCAACTGCAACGCCCGCAACACCAACACCGCCGCCGCCCCCACAATCACCCAATGACTACCAAACGCCCCCAACGCCAACGCACTGAGAAACGAAAACAGCAGCAACATCGACGTAGCACCAAACTGCTGCGCAGCACGCCCCCCCAGCGGACTCAGAAGCAACTCCGAAACATATCGCAGCGCCATCAACCCACCGGCAATCAATACCGCATTGCCACCCAGCAGCTTCTGCGCCTGAATCGACAGGCCAAAGATAAACAACCCATCCAGCGCCACCCCTTCGATAAACGACCAGGTCGCCACACTGTCAGGCAACTTGAACCGCCGCCCCGGCGTGCCATGCAAATTGTGACCCGCAGTCGGCAATCCCCGCGCCATCCACAACCCCACCAGGCAACACACCGCCAGAATCCAGAAGATCGGCCGCGGCCCCACCTGCAACGTCAGCCACCCACCCAACGGCAAGGCCAGCATCGGCCCCAGGGCAATCAACGCCCGCGACCGCCCCGCCCGCCGCGCCGCACCCTGCGGTTCAGAGGTGGCCAACACTTGAGTGGAAAGGTTCAACGCCGCAAAACACAGGCCCCAGACCAACCGCAGCCCGAGCAAGGCCGCAAACCCGGACAGCATCGAGTTGCCAAGGGCACACACCGCCGCCGCGCCGGCGGCAATGGAGCACGTCAGCCGATCACCGTTACGGGCGTAGAAATTCAGAACATGCTTGTAGCCGAAGATCCGCACCAGGCGGTTGGCCGCCAGCAGCACCCCGGCCTGGGCCAGGGTGATACCGAACGCCTGGGACTCCATCGGCAGCACCAGGTACAGCAACACGTCACTGGGCAGGCACAGGCCAAGGGTCAGCGCGGCACGGCGGGAGTGGGAATCAGCACTGCGTTGGGCCAGATCAGACATAAAAGCTGAAACATTCAGAATTATTTAGACGGCCACGGTAGCCGTCTACCTCAAGGTTTTACAAGGCCCAAATAATTAAACCTTGGCGCCGTCCTGCATCAGGCGCAACCCGCTGGCCACCGCGCCCACCAGGGCAAACCCGCAGCCCAGCCACAACGCGTACTGCGGGCCGCTGCTCAGGGACAGGTGGAAACACAACGCCACCAACGAAGCGCCGAGTGTCTGCCCCATCAACCGCGACGTGGCGACGATCCCGCTGGCTCCCCCGCTGCGGGCAATCGGTGCGCTGGTCATGATCGCCTTGAGGTTGGGCGACTGGAAAAAACCGAACCCGGCGCCACACAGGGCCATGCGCCAACCGATATCGAAGGTCGAGGCGTCGTTGCCCAGGGTCGCCAGCGCGGCCATGCCCGCGCTCAACATCACCAGGCCGATGCCGCACAACAACGCCAGGGAGATACGGTCCGCCAGGCGCCCGGCAATCAGCGCCATCACCGCGACCACCGCCGGCCACGGCGTCATCAGGAAACCGGTGGCCACCTGGCTGTGCCCCAACACCGTTTGCAACAGGAACGGCAGCGACACAAACGCCAGCCCCTGGGCGCTGAACGCGCAAATCGCGGTGAGGGCCGACAAGGTGAACAGCGGGCGCTTGAACAGATCCACCGCAAGCATCGGCGCCGGGTGCCCGGCCTGACGGCGGATCAGCAACAGCCCGCACAGCAGCGCCACGGCGATCAGCCCCAGCGTCAACACCGCCTGCGCACCGTGCACCGCCGAGCCCAGGCCCAGCACCAGCAGGGCAAACAACCCGGCGCAGAGAATTGCCGCCAGCCGGTCGAAGGCATGCCCGGTGATCGGGATCACCGGAATCGCCCGCACCCCGAGCCACAAGGCCAATGCCCCAAGGGGCAGGTTGATCAGGTACAACCAGTGCCAGGTAGCCACCGATAGAATCGCCGACGCCGCCGTCGGCCCCAGGGTAAAGGCCAGCCCCACCACCAATGAGTTATACCCCAGCCCTCGGCCGAGGATTTTTGCCGGGTAGATATGCCGCAGCAGCGCAATGTTGACGCTCATGATTGCCGCAGCGCCCAGGCCCTGCACCACCCGGGCGGCAGTCAGCGTCGGCAGTGACCAGGCCAGCCCGCAAAACAGCGACGCCACCACAAACACCAGCAAGCCGCCGAGGAACACCCGGCGGTGGCCGACCACATCACTCAGGGACGCAAAGGGCAGTACCGCGGCAATGGTCGCCAACTGGTAGGCATTGACCACCCAGATCACCGAAGCGGAGTCGGTGCCAATCCCTTCGGCCAGGGTCGGCAACGCGGTGTTGACGATGGCCGTGTCGAGGGTCGCCATGCCGATCCCCAGGGAAATGGCGACAACCGCCGCTAGACGCTTATCACTGGGCAACCCATCAGCTACTGAAGACATGGACAATCCGCACACGTGGCAAAGGCGTCTAGATTACGGGCAGCGGCCTTTTTTTTCAGCGGGCAAATGCGCGGCTGTCCAAATATTCATGTTCAGGTGCGCCATTTGCCCATCTGCGCCATCTGCACCAGCACCTCGGCCAGGGCGGGCTGCGGCGCGCTGTTGACGGTGACCAATGCCACGCAACGGCTTGGCCGCAAGGTCGCCGCGGCGGTGGCAGCGCGGCCGCCGAGATCGAACCCGCCGAGCACCGCCTCGGGGATGTGCAAGGCGTTCATCAAGTCCAGCACGTCCTGGCCGAGCACCACTTCCTGAGTGCTGGCGGGTGCCGCCTTGTCCAGCGGCGTGGTAGTGCCATGGCCACGCAGGTACGGGGCAACTACCCGAAAGCCCCGGGCGGCCAGGTAGGGTGCGACCTCGGCGAAGCGCTCCAGGTCGCCGTCCGCGCCATGCAGCAAAATGATCGGCCTGCCCTCTTCCGGGCCGGCCTCGTAGTAGCCGATATCCAGCAGGTCGGTGCTGACCTGGCGGATCGTCCAACGGGCGGGCGTCGCCATGACCGGCAGTGACAACGCCACTGAAGCAATGGCGCTGGAAATCAGAAAGCGACGGCGATTGAAAAAAGACATAGGTTTATAGCTCCGAAAAATGCGACACAGAAAGGTCTTCAACGACCCCCACAATCAACTCGCTGCCGATCCAGCCGGCCAACAGCTCACCGGCTTTCGCGACGCCCTGCTCTTCCCCCAGGCGCGCTACCAGAAACTCGCACAACCCGGCAAAACTGCCGTCGCCTTGCAGGTGCACCAAGGCCTGGAACTCCAGCGCATCGACCTGGCGCAAGCGCGAGGTGAACTGGCGGCGCCACACCAGCAGCCCACCGGCCTCGGCCAGCATCAGCGCCTCGGGCGCCGGGGTTTGCTGCCACAATGCCGACCAGATCGCCTCGGCGTTGGTGGTCAGCCCATGGCAGCGCAGCGACGGCGTGAGTTGCAGGCGTGCCGTGTCCCAATCCACCGACGCCAGCACGTCCATGGGCAACGGGCTGGCATCGGCGGCGACAAACGCTTCATTGAGCGACGACTCGATCCAGGCCAGTTCATGCACGTCGGGATTGTTGGGGAACAGTTCGCCCAGGGTCAGGTGAAAACCCTCGGGATAGACGTCCAGGGTCCAGGCATGGGGCGGATGCCGGTCGATATGGCTGACGCACGCGGCCAGGAACGCCTCGTCCCCGACCCAGCGCCGCAGGTTGGGAAACGCCTGTTCCAGGCAACCCACCAATTGCGCGCGGTAGTTGTTCTGATACACCGCCAGTCCCGCGGCCTTGTTACCCAACATCTCGGCCGACTGCTCCGAGGCACTCACCAGCCAGGTATGAAAAGCCTGCTGCCATTGCGCGAGATTCATGAGCGCACCTGCGCACGCTTGTAGGCCTCGGAGGCACCGAGCATGCGGGCGATCGACAGCTCCTCCAGCAGCTCTGCCAGGGGCGGGATCTCGTCATCGCGCTCGATCATCGTGGCGACCGGGCCGAGCAACGCAACGGCCTTGGCATACAAGTCCCAGACGCCGTCACACACCGGGCTGTCGTGGCTGTCGATCAGCAAATCGCGGCCCTGGCTATGGCCGGCCAGGTGAATTTGCCGGACCCGCTCGGCCGGAATCCCGTCGAGAAACCCGAGAGCGTCAAAGCCATGGTTGCTGGCGCTGACAAACACATTATTGACGTCCAGCAACAGCTCGCAGCCGGTGCGCCGGGACATGGCGGCGATGAATTCCCACTCGCTCATGGACGCGCCATCAAAGGCCAGGTAGCTGGACGGGTTTTCAAACAGCATCGTGCGGCCCAACACTTCTTGAGCCAGGTCGATATTGGCGCAGACCCGGTCCAGTGCCTCATGGGTGTAAGGCACCGGCAGCAGATCATGGGAGTTGAAGGCCCCACTGCGGGACCAGCTCAAGTGGTCGGACACAAACAGCGGTTCGATCTCGTCCACCAGCGACTTGAGGCGTTTCAGGTAATCGCGATCGAGGCCCTCGGCCGTGCCGATCGACATCGACACCCCGTGCAGCGCCACCGGATACCGCTCGCGAATCTGGCGCAGGATGTGCCGGGGCTGGCCGCCCGCGACCATGAAATTCTCGGAGATCACTTCAACGAAATCCACCGCCACCGGGTTCTCCAGGAACTCGCTGTAGTGTTCCTTGCGCAGCCCCAGGCCATAGCCTGGAAAACGCGGGTTGGGTGTCGGCATCATGTGGTCTCCGTTGCATAAATAGGCGGCGGGCCCAACCTGGGCCCGCCGGGGTGTTACTTCGGTTCGGTAGTGGTGCCGCCCAGCTTCAGGCACTCGGACGGGGTCTTGACGACAACGCCCTGGCCCTTGCAGCTGTTGAGGCCCTTGCAATCGTTCTTGGCCGTGGCGCACAGGCTTTCGCCCTTGCAGTTGTTCACGCCGTAGCAGCGACCCGGCTGTTCCGGCTGGTCGGCGGCGCTGGCGGCGGCCGCGAAGGAAGCGGACGCCATGGCGATCAGGGCGGCAGCAGTGGCAAGGCTCAAGCGGGATTTGATGGATGTGCTCATGGGTATTACTCCTCGGGGTGGGGTTTATTTGATGACGGATGCCGCGTCTTCGATGACCTTCGCCACAGCCTCGGGCTGGGAGATGTACACCGAGTGGCTGGCCTTGATTTCAGTGACTTTCGAGCCGGCGCGCTTGTACATCCAGCGCTGCAGATCGGGGCTCAGGGCACGGTCTTCGGTGGACACCACGGCGTAGGTCGGCTTCTTGTGCCAGGCCGCGGCCCACACGGTGCCGCCGAACAGCGCGGTGGTGGCCGGCACCTGGGAGGCGGCCATGAAGTCGGTGCGGTTGGTGGTCAGGTCGGCAGCAAAGTCGGCATTGAACTTGGTGCGATCAAAGAACAGATGCCCGTCGCGGGTCTGCATCACGTCATTGCTCGGCGCCGGCATCGACGACAGCAGCTGGCTCATGTTCTCGCCGACTTCCGGTTGCAGGGCCGAGACATAGACCATCGACTTGACCTTGTCGCGGTCACCGGCAATCGAGATCACCCCGCCGCCGGAGCTGTGACCCACCAGCACCACCGGGCCGACCTGCTGCTCCAGCACTTCGCGGGCCTCGGCCACGTCGGCGGCGAGGCTTTCATGGCCCTGATGCACCACGGTGACCTTGTAGCCCTTGTGGATCAGGATGTCGTGCACCACTCGCCAGCCGGAGCCGTCGACAAAGGAACCGGGCACGATCACCACGCTTTTACCGGTGCCCGGCTGGGGCTTGGCTGCATCGGCGGCCGAGGCCACCAACGGTGTAGCGAGTGCCATGGCGATCGCCAGGGAAGAAAGAATACGCATGCGACTCTCCACAGGCCTTGGGGCCTGATCATTGTTGTGAAAGGGTTAACGGCGTTGGCCGGACAGCACGCGGTCCACTGACCAGGCCCCGCCGCCATACGCCAGCAGCGGCAGCAACAGCCCGGCCCAGGTCAGGTGGGT
Source organism: Pseudomonas sp. GP01-A4 (assembly GCF_058780865.1). Lineage (NCBI taxonomy): Bacteria > Pseudomonadati > Pseudomonadota > Gammaproteobacteria > Pseudomonadales > Pseudomonadaceae > Pseudomonas > Pseudomonas sp. GP01-A4. The sequence continues at coordinate 9,339 of NZ_JBYSWF010000108.1, read as the reverse complement.
CGGCCAGGCGTCGGGGTATACGAACACCTCGATCACCAGGGTCATGCCCAACAGCGCGGCAGCCGCCGGGCGGGTCAGCAGGCCCAGCACCAGCAACAGCGGGAACAGATGCTCGGCGTAGGTCGCCAGGTGCGCTGCCCAGTCCGGCGGCACCAGCGGCAAGGCGTATTCCGAGCGAAACAAGGTGTAGGTCGACGGCTTGAGCTGCAGGAAACCGGTCACCTTGGTGCGGCCCGAGAGGAAAAACACCGAAGCGATCCCGAGGCGGGCCACCAGCAACAGCAGCGCCTCAGGTAGCACACGCTTGAGCACCGCAGGGGCCAGGGCAATCATGGTTGTTCCGTCAGGCTGCCGAAGCCTTTGGGGGTTTTGATCTGGGTGCAGGTGCCTTTGTCCACCAGCACCCAGGCGTTGCCCTGGTAATCCGCCTTGGCGGTGCCGGCGCAGGAAGTCCCGGCACCGGCGGCGCAATCGTTGGCACCGGCGAGGGACACGCCGAAGCATTTTTCCTGAGGCTTGGCATCCTCGGCATGGGCGGTGGCGGCGAAGGCACCGAGGGACAGTGCGAGGGTGGCGGCAAGGGCTGCGTAATGGCGCTTCATTGTTGAATCTCCTGGCTTGACTGAATGTGGCCAGGGCGCTTGTGCGGTGAGTGACCGCCTGCGCCATCTGGTAGACAGATTTAAAGCCAGGCGTGTATCCCGTCTGTGTCGCGTTCCCTCCTTCTATTCATGCCGGTGTATCAGGTGGGTGCTGATACACAGTCTGATACACAGCCAAAAAAACCACGCCAAACCACCGCCGTTTTATTCGGCATCCCGAACGACACAATTAGAAATATTCGCCTTTCCGAACACCCACCTTCCCCCGCTTTCGACGACCTCAAAAATCCCCATAAATTTCATACGGTTGTTGTCATCTTTGTTACATGCCAACTGGCATACATTCTGCTACATCAGGTTTTCTAGTAATAAAATGTTTCTAAATTGAAACAGTCTCATCGCCTGAAACCCAACGGCCCCGCGCCCTATAACAACGTCCATGCCCCAAAGGAGGGGGACAACTCTCACCTTTTTGATCGACTTCAACTCTCCAAGCCTGCTGCCGCACGTAAGCACCCAAAAGGGCGAATGGCCTGATCGCCAATAACAAGCCCGACTACAAAAAAGGACAAATTGATGAGTTCGAGCAAATACCCCGCAGTGTCCTTCACGGACCTCGTCCCCCAGGCCCCGGACCACACCGAGAATGCAATCGGTTTTGGCCCCTTTCTCTTGTTGGCGCGCCAGCATGTATTGCTGCGCAACGGCGAGCCGGTGACCCTCGGCAGCCGCGCCTTGTACTTGCTGATCGCCCTCGCCAGTCGGGCTGGCGAGTTGCTGGAAAAGTCCGAGCTGATCTCTTTCGCCTGGCCCAAAGTGGTGGTGGAGGAATGCAACCTGCGCGCGCAGATCGTTGCGCTGCGCCGGGCGCTGGGGGATGACGGCAACTTCAGCTACATCGTCACCGTGCCAGGCCGGGGTTATCGGTTTGTCGCGCCGGTGACGATGCAGGCGGTGGGTGAAGGCGCTATGACCCAGGCCCTGCTGCCCGCCCCGACAGTAGAGGCACCGAACCTGCAACCGGCGCCCACCACGGTGATTGGCCGCGAACAGCTGATCCTGAGCCTGGCCGACCAGGTACTGAGCCAGCGTTTCGTGACCATCACCGGCCCCGGCGGCATCGGCAAGACCACCGTGGCCCTGGCCGTGGCGCAGCTGCTGCAGGGCCGCTTTCACCAGGGCATGTGCTTCGTCGACCTGGCCCCCGCCACCAGCGGCCAATGGGTGGCCGGCATGCTCGCCAACGCGCTGGGCATTCAAAGCGTAAGTGACGAGCCCTTGCAAAGCGTGGCCTCGATGCTCGCCAACAGCCCGTTGCTGCTGGTGCTCGACAACTGCGAGCACGTGCTGCAAGCCACCGCCGACGTCGTCGAAGTGCTGCTGCGCTGCGCGCCCCAGTGCTGCGTGCTGACCACCAGCCGCGAACCGCTGCGGGCCGAAGGCGAACGGGTGCACGACCTCGCACCGCTGCTGGTGCCGGACGAAGACGTGAACTTGAGTGCCGAGCAAGCCATGACCTGGTCGGGCATCGCGTTGTTCATCGAACGGGTCAAGGCCCTCGACCCCGCCTTCGTGTTCAAGGACACCGACGTCGCCGCCGCCAGCGCCATCTGTCGCAAGCTCGATAGCAACGCCCTGGCCATCGAAATCGCCGCAGCGCGGGTCCGCACCTTTGGCATCCAGGACCTGGTGGGGTTGCTCGACGGCAGCTTCCGCCTGCAAATGACCGGCCGGCGCACCGCCCTCGCCCGCCACCGTTCACTGAGCGCGACCCTGGACTGGACCTACTCGATGCTCACCGGCGACGAACAGGCCATGTTGCGCCAACTGGCGGTGTTCACCGGTTCTTTTACCCTGGACGCGGTCAAGGCCATGACCGCCAGCAGCACCCTCGATGCCCGCAATGCCCTGCCCTTGCTGGAAAGCCTGATGGACAAGTCGCTGCTGATCGCCGGTGAATCGCAGTTGCTCAAGCGCTACCGCCTGCTGGAAACCACCCGCGCCTACGCCCTGGAGAAGCTCAACGAACACGGCGAAGCCGATGCCACCCGCCAGCGTCATGCACTGTATGCGCTGGGCGTATTGCAGGAAGCCGGGCAGACCCTCGACGGGCTTTCTCCCGAGACCTGGATCGGCCTCTACGGCCCGGAAATCAACACCATCCGCACCGCGCTGGAGTGGGCCTTTTCAGCCTCGGGCGACCTGCCCACCGGCATCGAACTGACCCTGGGCGGTGTGCCGCTGTGGCTGCGCCTGTCGCTGGTCAGCGAGTGCCGCACCTGGGTCGACAAAGGCCTGGCCAGCGCCGCCACCACCCCGCTGCCGCTGCGCCAGCGCATGCTGTTGCAAACCGCCCTGGCCAGCGTGCTGATGCTCACCTATGGCACCGGCGGGCCAATGCGCGAAGCCTGGCGCCAGGTGCGTGAAGACGCCCGCGACCTGGGCGATGCCGAGCACAAGCTGCGGGCGCTGTGGGGCCTGTGGAGTGACCGCTGCGGCTGCAACCAGTACGCCGAAGCACTGGAATTGGCCGAGCGCTACATCAGCCTGAGCCACAGCGGCAACCAGCAACTGCTGGGTAAACGCATGCGCGCGCTGGCGTTGTTTCACATGGGCGACCTGGCCGGCGCCCGACAGAATATCGACGAGGCACTGGGGTCACCGTCAGCGCCGCGCTCGCATATTATCGACGTGCATTTTGACCAGCGCATCGCCGCCCGCTGCCTCAAGGCACAGGTGCAGTTGCTGGAAGGCGATGTCGACCCGGCGCTGCGCCTGATCGGCAGTTGCGTCGATGAAGCCATCACCCTCGATCACCCCGCGACCCTCTGGTACACCCTGTGCCTGGGGGCAATTCCCCTGGCGCTGTTGGCGTCCAACCTGCCCAAGGTGCGGTACTACCTGGGCTTGCTGCAAGACAGCACGACCCAGCAGGACCTGCACATCTGGCGTCAGTTTCGGCTGTGCTTCGAGAGCATCCTGCTGATCCGCCAGGGGTCGCCCGAAGAAGGCGTGCCGTTGCTGGGTGAGGCCTTGCATCACCTGCATGGCCAAGGCGATAGCCAGCTTTATAGCTTGCTGCGTTGTGAATACGCCCTGGGGCTGGCGCGGCTGGGCCTGGAGAAACTGGCGCTGGAGGTATTGGAAGACACCCTGCAATTGGCGCTGGGCCGGCATGAGCGCTGGTTCGTGCCGCAGATGTTGCGGATCAAGGCGCAGCTGATTCTGCGCCAGGCCCAGTACGGGTCGGTGGACAAGGCCAAGGTGTTGCTGCGCCAGGCGTGGGTGGATGCGCAACTGGCCGGGGCGCATTTCTGGCGGGCGCAGATTGCCAGTGACCTGGCCAGGTTGCAGGAACCGAAGATGCGGATTGCTTCGTTGCCAAGGTTTCAACACCGGTAGAGGCTGCCGGCATGTAACGGTAAAAAGGGGACGGTAAAAAGGGGACAGATTTATTTTATAAATAAATCTGTCCCCTTTTCGCTCTTTTTGAACTCCGGCAGCCGCGCTATTGATCCGCCGCATAAATGACGGTTTGCGCACTGTCGGGTGCAGCGGGTCGGCGGGTGAAGTAGGTGTCGCCTTCATCCGTATGAATCTCATATTCAAACTTGCTGGTCGCGCGGCCCGTGGCGATGGCGTGCTTGATGATCTTCAGCACCCGCTGGAATTTCACACTTTGGGTGCCGTTCTGGCTGGGCCCGGTGAGCACGTTGACGCTTTGAAACCAGCCGTCGTTCTTCTTGTTCGCCACCAGGGCGCCGGTCATGGCTTCAAACCGCTCCAGCCGGGTAAAGCCCCACAATGTCTGCTCTTCCACGGTTTGGCCGAGGGCCGCAGAGCCGGTAAACACGAACAGGTTGATCGCCGGGCTGTCTTCACAGAAGAAATCGTAAGGCACCAGGCCGTCGACCATTTTCTTGCCGGCCACGAAGCCTTTTTTATGCACCTGAAACATCGCCACCTCCACGCCAATGGCGTCACTGAACATCAGCTCACGCAGAGGAAAAGTCTAAAGGCGCAGGGCGTACAGGGCGGTCAAGCCAATGTAATATCGTGTAAAGATCCCACCCGAGGCAGGATGATTTCCACGCTCAACCCGCCGGACGGCTCGTTGTGCGCCTCGATGGTGCCGCCATGCATTTCCACGGACCTCAAGGCGATCGCCAGGCCCAGTCCGAAACCGGCATCGGTGTCATGCGGGCCACGTTCGAAAGGCTCGAAAATACTCCGCAACCGCAGGTTTTCAACGCCCGGACCCTGATCGGTGATCAATACCCGCAGCCAACGGGTGTCGGGGCTGACCTCCGCCGAAACCCGCACCGTGGTATCAGGCTGCGTGTAGCGCACGGCATTTCGAATGACATTTTCGAAACACCGATACAGCAGCTCGCCGCTGGCCCGACTGACAAAGTCCGGACACGCCTGCAAGCTGACACTACAGCCTTTGATACCCGCCTCGAACTGGGCATCCTCGACAATCACGGCCAGCAATTCGACGATATCCACCGGCTCGCGCTCGATGCTTTCGGGACGGCCCTGCACACGCGCCAGGGTCAGCAGCGCCTCGATCAGCGTGTCCATGCGCGCCGATTCACGCAGGATGCGCCCGAGCATTTCCTGGCGTACCGGGTCTTGCTGCAACAGCCCGATGGCCACTTGCAGGCGCGTCAACGGTGAGCGCAGTTCATGGGAGATGTCGTGCAACAACTGTTGCTGGGCTTCCACCAGCAGCTTGAGCTGGTTGGCCATGCGGTCGCAGTCTTCGGCCAGGTCGACGATTTCATCACGGCGCTTGCCCATCATCGGCCGCACCCGGGTTTCGAAGCGGCCCAGCGCAACGTCGCCCATCGCCCGCCGCAGATAAGCCAGCGGCCACGCCAGGTAGTAGGCCATGTACCCACTGAACAGCGCGCTCATCAGCGTGCCGATGATCAGCGGGATCCAGTGGCCCAGGCGCCCGGGTTCGTGGGGAGGATGGGAAGACCTGAGGGACAGCGTGGCCCCGTCCTTGCTGATCAGCGACTTTTCATAAGCCACCTGCGAGACCGGCGTGCCGGCCAGCAATTGACCGGCACTGTCATAAACGCCAATGGCTTGGCCGTGGGGTGGCTGCCACACCGCCAGGAGCTGGCGGCCCGACTCGACACCGTACTGTTCCAGCAACTGTTCTTCGCTGGCCAGGATCGCATCCAGATGGTGATCCCCCGGGCCAAGGCTGCCCGCCACGAGAATGCTCAACCCCACCAGGAACGTCAGGCTGGTGGCCAGCCAAAAGGCCAGGAACAGTTTCCAGAACAGCCGGCTGGGTTTCATCATTCGGCGATCAACAGGTAACCGAGGCCACGCACGCTCTGGATCCAGGCCTTGGCATCCGGGCGCGGGCCCAACTTCTGGCGAATGCTGCTGATATGCACGTCGATGCGCCGGTCATAGCGGGTCAACGGGCAGCCCAGGGCATTGAGCGACAGGTCCTTTTTGCTCACCACCTGGCCGGCGCACCGGGCCAGCACTTCAAGCAGGCTGAATTCGGTACTGGTCAGCCCCAGTGCGCAGCCTTTCCAGAGGGCCTGGCGCTTGCCGGGCCAGAGCACCAGGGCGCCGGTCTTGATCACGTCAGCGGCCGGCGGGTCCACGGGCTGCACCCGGCGCATGATCGCGCGCAGCCGCGCCACCAGCTCACCCGGGGAACTGGGCTTGGGCACATAATCGTCCGCGCCGAGTTCCAGCCCGGTGATCCGGTCGATGTTGTCGCCCCGGGCCGTGAGCAACACCACCGGCACCTGGCTGCTGGCCCGGATACGCCGGAGCACCTCGATGCCCGAGAGCCTGGGCAGCATCACGTCCAGCACCACAATGCTGTAGCGCCCCGACAACGCCTCAACTTCACCCTCCTCGCCGGTGTGCACGCAGGTCGCCTCAAAGCCTTCATGCTCCAGGTATTGGCCCAGCATTTCAGTCAGTTCCTGGTCATCGTCGACTAGCAATACGCGGATCATGGCGAGCTCGTGAAAGGGTACCCCCACAGTATCGCCCAGCCTCATCGCCCCGGGGCCAACCTTTACCTAACTTGACACTTGGTTAACCGCACCAAACCCGCGCCGCTCTTATGCTTGCCGTCCACCCGTCTGGCCGCGTTGTGGTGACCCGTCTGCGGCGAGTCATCCCGGCGCGCTTGCGCTGCTTGTCGATGTGTTCTGGAAAAGATCTTGATGAATTTTTCGCGCCTGCTCTGCTCGGTTGCGCTGCTGCTCAATGTCACACTTGCACACGCTGAAGCCTTCAAAATCTCGGATATCCGTATCAACGGTCTGCAACGGGTCTCGGCGGGCAGCGTGTTTGGTGCCTTGCCCCTGAACGTGGGGGACGAGGCGGATGACCGACGGCTGGTGGATTCCACCCGTGCGTTGTTCAAGACCGGCTTCTTCCAGGACATCCAATTGAGCCGCGACGGCACGGTGCTGATCATCAATGTGGTCGAGCGCCCATCGGTGTCCAGCATCGAGTTCGAAGGCAACAAGGCCATCTCCACCGAAGACCTGCTCAAGGGCATGAAGCAGTCGGGCCTGGCCGAGGGCGAGATCTTCCAGCGCGCCACCCTGGAAGGCATGCGCAACGAACTGCAGCGCCAGTACGTGGCCCAGGGTCGCTATTCGGCCACGGTCGACACCGAAGTGCTGCCGCAGCCGCGTAACCGCGTGGGCCTGAAGGTCAAGATCGACGAAGGCTCCGTGGCCGCGATCCAGCACATCAACGTGGTGGGCAACCACGTGTTTACCGACAAGGAACTGATCGGCACGTTCACCCTCAAGACCAGCAACTGGCTGTCGTTCTTCACCAACGATGACAAGTACGCCCGTGAAAAACTCACCGGGGACCTGGAACGCCTGCGCTCCTATTACCTGGACCGTGGTTATATCAACATGGACATCACCTCGACCCAGGTGTCCATCACCCCGGACAAGAAGCACGTCTATATCACCGTCAACATCAACGAAGGCGAGAAATACACGGTGCGTGACGTGAAGCTCAGCGGCGACTTGAAAGTGCCCCAGGACCAGCTTGAAGCCCTGTTGCTGGTGCAGAAAGGCCAGGTGTTCTCGCGCAAGCTGATGACCACCACCTCGGACCTGATCACCCGGCGCCTGGGTAACGACGGCTACACCTTCGCCAACGTCAACGGCATGCCCACGCCCCACGATGAAGACCACAGCGTGGACATCGTGTTTGCGGTCGACCCGGGCAAACGGGCCTATGTGAACCGCATCAACTTCCGTGGCAACACCAAGACCGACGACCAGGTGCTGCGCCGGGAAATGCGCCAGATGGAAGGTGGCTGGGCGTCGACCTACCTGATCGACCAGTCCAAGGTTCGCCTTGAGCGCCTGGGCTTCTTCAAGGAGGTCAACGTCGAAACCCCAGCCGTGGCGGGGGTCGACGACCAGCTTGATGTGAACTACGCGGTCGAAGAACAAGCGTCCGGCTCGATTACCGCCAGCGTCGGTTTTGCCCAGGATGCCGGGCTGATCCTTGGCGGTTCGATCACCCAGAACAACTTCCTGGGCACCGGAGATTATGCCAGCCTGGGCCTGACCCGCTCGCAGTACCAGAGCAAGTACAACATTGGCTTTACCAACCCCTACTTCACGCCGGACGGGGTGAGCCTGGGCTATAACGCGTTCTACAGTGCCACCGATTACAACAACTACTACGACGATGGCAGCGGTGTTTCCTACTACTCCATCAACAGTTACGGCCTGGGGGCCACACTCGGCTACCCGATCAATGAAACCTCGCGGTTGAGTTTCGGCCTGACGGTGCAACACGACAGTATCGACCCGGGCATCTACAGCTCTGATGAGATTTACGATTTTCTTCAGCGCGAAGGCAGTGAGTTCACCAACTTCAAGGCCAACCTTGGGTGGTCGGAGTCGACGTTGAACAAAGGCGTGATGCCGACCCGTGGTTACTCGCAGAACCTGAACCTGACGGTGACGCTTCCGGGCAGTGACTTGAGTTTCTACAAACTCGATTATTCCGGGCAGACATTTGTGCCGATCACCAATTCGACGACGCTGCGTTTGCATACCAAGCTCGGTTACGCCAACGGGTACGGCTCGACGGACGGCCTGCCGTTTTATGAAAACTACACGGCCGGGGGTGAAGGTTCGGTGCGCGGGTTTGAAAGCGGCACGCTTGGGCCGCGCAGTACGCCGGCGACCGGGGCGTATGCCAGTGCGGGCCAGCAGTACTACAGCGACCGCAGTCCTGAGGCGTTGGGGGGCAACATCCTGATTACCGGGGGGGCGGAATATCTGTTTCCGATGCCGTTCCTTAAAGATAATAAGTCGGTGCGTACGTCTGTGTTCTGGGATGTGGGTAACGTTTATTCGGACAAGTGTGCCCTCAGTACTACCCAGGGTTGTAATGGGGTTGACCTGAGTCAGCTGGGTGCATCTGTGGGGGTTGGGGCTACGTGGTACAGCCCGTTGGGGCCGTTGAGTATCAACCTGGCGTTGCCGGTTCGTACGCCGGAGAATGCGACCAAGCAGGTGTTCCAGTTCTCCATGGGGCAGAATTTCTGATCTGCCTGGGTACATATCCGTTTTTGCGGTTATGGCCGCTATTGGTTCCGCTCTTACAGCGGCTCACTTTTGAAAAGCGCAAAAGTAAGCAAAACGCTCTTGCCCCACCACTCGGCACCTCGCTTAGGCTCGGTGTGCCCTCACTCCGGCTT
>NZ_JBYSWF010000107.1:0-15988 GCF_058780865.1 Pseudomonas sp. GP01-A4 | reverse complement strand
TTGCGCTGTTCAAAAGTGAGCCGCTGTAAGAGCGGAACCATAAGTGGCCGTTACCTAAATAACGGATATACACCCAAACCCCAGCCATAAAAAAAGGCACGACCCTCACAGGTCGCACCCTCTTCACAAGCCCAAGAGCTGTCAGCTACCCAAAGCCTTGGAAGCCAACCAGAACAACCCGGCCGAAAGGCCCACAGTCGCCGGCAGCGTCAACACCCAAGCCATCAGAATGGTCTTGACGGTGCCACCTTGCAGCCCGCTCTTGTTCGCCACCATGGTCCCCGCCACACCCGAAGACAACACATGGGTCGTGGAAACCGGCAAGCTGAAGATGTTGGCCAGGCCAATCATGCTGGCCGTGGTGATCTGCGCCGACATACCCTGGGCATACGTCATGCCCTGCTTGCCGATCTTCTCACCAATGGTCAGCACCACACGCTTCCAGCCCACCATGGTGCCCAGGCCCAAGGCCAGTGCCACCGCCAGGATCACCCAGAACGGCGCGTACTCGGTGGTCGCCGTCAGGTCCTTGCGCAACTTGTCCAGGTCCGACTTCTCACGCGCATCCAGGCCTGGCAACTTGCCCACCTTCTTCGCGGTGTCATCCAGGCACAACAGATAACGACGCACTTCAATCCGGTGCTCGGCGGTCAACGAATGGTAGTCAGAGACACCTTTCAAGGTCCCCAGCAGGGCGTTGATCGTCGGTTCAGTCTGCTGCGGATTGCACTGGAACTTGCCCGGCAAATCGTCTTTCACGCTTTTGCCCAGGGCCAGGAACTCACCGAGGGTTTCTTGATTGCGCTGGTAGAACTGATTCAAGTGCAGCGTGGCGTCGCGGGTGCGCTCGATCTGGTAAGTGGTGCTGCCCAGGTCCAGTACGAACTGCGCCGGCACGATACCGATCAGCACCAGCATGATCAGGCCAATACCTTTCTGCCCGTCGTTGGAGCCGTGCACGAAGCTCACGGCCATCGCCGAAATCACCAGGACCAGGCGGTTCCAGAACGGCGGGTGCTTCTTGTCGTCGAGCTTGCGGCGCTGATCCGGTGTCTTGTGCATCTTCGACAGCGGGCGCCACCATTTCAGGCCCAGCAGCACCAGGGCGGCTACCACGAAACCAGCCATCGGCGAGAACACCAGCGAAGCGCCGATATCGATCGCTTTCTGCCAGTTGACGCCGTCAGCCAGGGGAATGTCGTTGATCAGGGCGTTGGCCAGGCCGACACCGAGGATCGAACCGATCAGGGTGTGGGAACTGGACGCCGGGATCCCGAAATACCAGGTGCCGAGGTTCCAGGTGATCGCCGCTGCCAATAATGAGAAGACCATGGCCAGACCGTGGCCGGTGTTCACATTGATCAGCAACTCCACCGGCAGCAAGTGCACGATGGCATACGCAACACCGACCCCACCGAGCAACACGCCGAGGAAGTTGAACACCCCGGAGAAGAACACGGCCAGATGCGGAGGCATGGCTTTGGTATAGATGACTGTGGCAACCGCGTTAGCGGTGTCATGAAAGCCATTGATGAACTCGAAGGCGAGGACAAAGGCCAGGGCGAGCAACAGGCTCACTAGAACCCAAGCATCCAGTCCGCTGAATAAATCGATCATGAAGGTTTTCTGACCCGGTCGTAAGGGGGCGCGATTATGCCAGAAAACATCGGTAATCAATGCACTAGCTGCTCATCGGTAACATTCTTCAACGAAAAAAAATGGGGGGGAGGCGTGCATCCCGGTGTTTTCGGGGCTTTGGCAAGTGATTGATTTATATGGAGGATCCATCAAATTCGCGGGATAAAGCGCCGGAAGGGAATAACTGAAACAATCGTATGAAATTTCGCTAAGGCCACATAACGGGCTTCCCTCCACCAGCGTGGTACTGGCAGAGAGATGGCACCTTTGGAAGCTCAACCCGAAACGCTTATGGCTCTTCGGCTTTGAGGTCCTGTTCAATCTTTTGGATTTCCTGGGCAAAGGCCTGGTCGAGCAGGCTGGCTCGTTTGCGCCATGGCTTGCGTTCAGGTTCTGGCTGGGCGGCGTAGGTGGTGACTTCCCCGCCGTAAACATCCTTGTAACGTTGTTCCTGGCGCTCAAGTTCCGCGCGCAGTTCGTCTTTCGTCACATTGTTACCTAATTGAGTTGAGTTTGATTCCGGCGAAACGCGATGCCGGGAAGTCGCCGCCGGTATACCGTCAATCTGAAGATCAGCGTGGAAAGGTATACAGGAAAAACCACTTCTTTATTGCACGCGGCCACGATACCGGAGAAGAGCAGTTGTCGTAGCAACAGTTTTCTTGTCACAGCCACAAGCAGTTGGCAGGCATTCGAAATGTGTGTCAGGTACTTGCGGCGGAGCCTGCACGCAGCCGGTGCACGACTGGGTGAAATCTATCCTCGGGGTCAGGCGAGGCTGGCTCCTGCACAGGATGCATTATAGCCACGCGCTTGAATAACACTATCGCCAACAAGTTAAAAATCGTCAACTTTGCGTGAGGGTTTTGTTACGCAGGTGTGTGGGGTATTTGCTGAACTATTGGCGCCATAAATCATGCAATGTTCTACAGGCGTTAATCAACCTTAACTTCTCTCGTACATCAGTCGATTCTGAAAGGCACTCAAATGGATGTAGAGGGGTTCCGGCACCGGTCGGCGGTGACAAATTGCGATAATCGAATGACCGTCCGATAATCGCCCAATGTTGGTTGCCCTGCCTTGTGCAGCCATTGCACGGCGGCTTGTAATAGCGGTCACCCCCCCGCAGCGGTTAAAAATAAGAGAAAGGACCCCAAATGAACGATCAATTGCGCAACTCCTTCGCATCAGTGGCGCCGCCGATCGTTGCGTCACCGGCCAAGCGCATCCAGGCGTTTACCGGTGATCCGGATTTCATGACCTCCCTGGCACGCGGCCTGGCCGTGGTGCAGGCATTCCAGGAGCGCAAGCGCCACCTGACCATCGCCCAGATCAGCCACCGCACGGAAATCCCCCGCGCTGCCGTACGCCGTTGCCTGCATACCCTGATCAAACTCGGCTACGCCACCACCGACGGGCGTACCTATTCGCTGTTGCCCAAGGTGCTGACCCTCGGCCACGCTTACCTGTCGTCCACGCCCCTGGCCGTTTCGGCGCAGCCTTACCTGGACCGCATGAGCGAGCAGCTCCACGAGGCGTGCAACATGGCAACCCTGGAAGGTGATGACATCCTCTACATTGCCCGCTCCGCCACCACCCAACGCCTGATTTCCGTCGACCTTTCCGTGGGCGGCCGTCTCCCGGCCTACTGCACCTCCATGGGCCGTATCCTGCTGGCGGCGCTGGATGACGCCTCGCTGCAGGACTACCTCGACCACGCCGACCTGCAAACCAAGACCAGCCGCACCCTCACCACCCCGCAAGCCTTGCTCGAATGCCTGCAGGAAGTGCGGCAGCAGGGCTGGTGCATTGTCGACCAGGAACTGGAGCAAGGGCTGCGTTCCATCGCCGTGCCGGTGTACGACGCTTCGGGCCAGGTCCTGGCGGCACTGAACGTCAGCACCCATGCCGGGCGGGTCAGCCGCAGCGAGCTGGAGCAGCGTTTCCTGCCGAGCATGCTCAGTGCCAGCCAGGAGCTGAGTGCGCAGCTGTTTGCGTAAGCTGTTCGGTGACCGCACAGATCCCGGCTGGATGAATTGACGGTGTTTCCCAAGGCTTATTAATGTGCGGCAGCGCTTCAAGGCGCCGCCCCAATAATAATGACGACTCAAGGTCGTTCGCCCGCCCATCGGTGTGGAAATAAAAATAATGAATCAGCCTTCACCTGCTGTCGGTACTTGCCTGGACGTTCAGTCCTTCATCAACGCCCAGCCGCTGTCGCGGTATCAGTGGCGAGTGGTGATCCTGTGTTTTCTCATCGTCTTCCTCGACGGCCTCGACACCGCCGCCATGGGCTTTATCGCCCCGGCGCTGTCCCAGGACTGGGGCATCGACCGCGCCAGCCTCGGCCCGGTGATGAGCGCCGCGTTGATCGGCATGGTCTTCGGCGCCCTGGGCTCCGGCCCACTCGCCGACCGCTTCGGGCGCAAGGTGGTGCTGGTGGGGGCGGTGCTGGTGTTTGGGGCCTTCAGCCTGGCCTCGGCCTACAGCAGCAACGTCGATCAACTGCTGATCCTGCGCTTCCTCACCGGTCTCGGCCTGGGCGCCGGCATGCCGAACGCCACGACACTGCTCTCCGAATACACCCCGGAACGCCATAAGTCGCTGCTGGTGACCAGCATGTTCTGCGGCTTCAACCTGGGCATGGCCGGTGGCGGGTTTATCTCGGCCAAGCTGATCCCGGCGTATGGCTGGCACAGCCTGCTGATGATCGGCGGCCTGTTGCCGCTGATCCTCGCGGTGGTGCTGCTGTTCTGGCTGCCGGAGTCGGCGCGTTACCTGGTGGTGCGCAATCGCGGCACCGACAAGGTGCGCAAGACCCTGGCGCCTATCGAGCCGGGCATCGTCGCCCAGGCCTCGAGCTTCAGCGTGCCCGAACAGAAAACCGTCAAGGCGCGCAACGTGTTCGCGGTGATCTTCTCCGGCACCTACAGCGCCGGCACCTTGCTGTTGTGGCTGACGTATTTCATGGGCCTGGTGATTGTTTACCTGCTGACCAGTTGGCTGCCGACCCTGATGCGCGACAGCGGCGCCAGCATGGAACAGGCCGCGTTTATCGGTGCGTTGTTCCAGTTTGGCGGCGTATTGAGTGCGGTCGGCGTGGGCTGGGCGATGGACCGGTTCAATCCCCACAAGGTCATCGGCACTTTCTACCTGCTGGCCGGGGTGTTTGCCTACGCGGTGGGGCAGAGCCTGGGCAATATCACGCTGCTGGCGACTCTGGTGTTGATTGCCGGCATGTGTGTCAACGGTGCGCAGTCGGCGATGCCGTCGCTGGCCGCACGTTTCTACCCGACCCAGGGCCGCGCCACGGGCGTGTCGTGGATGCTCGGCATCGGCCGCTTTGGCGCGATCCTCGGGGCGTGGATGGGCGCGACCTTGCTGGGCCTGGGCTGGAACTTCGAACAGGTGCTGACCGCCCTGGTGATCCCGGCGGCATTGGCCACCACCGCGGTGGTGATCAAGGGCATGGTCAGCCATGCCGACGCTACCTGAAACGGACCGATAGCAAGACAACAATCCGTTCGATAATCGAACACTCAGTCGATTATCGGATTGTTTGGCCCCGACCCCCGGCTTAATCTTCAAGCACTTCGGCGCTGCCTCCAGCGCCTTTTTCGATCGATACCGGGAGCCCACCCCATGGCTGAAATCCTTTCGCTGGCTGATGCGGTAAAGCAGTTCGTGAATGACGGCGACACCGTTGCACTCGAAGGCTTTACTCACCTGATCCCTACGGCGGCAGGTCATGAAATCATTCGTCAGGGCAAGAAAGACCTGACGCTGGTGCGCATGACGCCTGACCTGATCTACGACCAGTTGATCGGCGCCGGCTGTGCACGCAAGCTGATTTTCTCCTGGGGCGGCAACCCGGGCGTGGGTTCACTGCATCGCCTGCGGGACGCCGTTGAAAAGCAATGGCCGCAACCGCTGGAGATCGAAGAGCACAGCCACGCCGACCTGGCCAATGCCTACGTCGCCGGTGCCTCCGGCCTGCCATTCGCGGTGTTGCGCGCCTACGCCGGCTCCGACCTGCCCAAGGTCAACCCGCTGATCAAGACCGTGACCTGCCCCTTCACCGGTGAAGTACTGGCGGCCGTGCCGTCGGTGCGCCCGGACATCACCGTGATCCACGCGCAAAAGGCTGACCGCAAGGGCAACGTGCTGCTGTGGGGCATCCTCGGGGTGCAGAAGGAAGCGGCCCTGGCGGCCAAGCGCTGCATCGTTACCGTTGAAGAAATCGTCGACGACCTCAACGCGCCGATGAACGCCTGCGTGCTGCCGACCTGGGCCCTGACTGCCGTGTGCCATGTGCCGGGTGGCGCGCATCCGTCCTACGCCCACGGTTACACCGAACGTGACAACCGTTTCTACCAGGCCTGGGACCCCATCGCCCGGGACCGTGAGACGTTTACTGCGTGGATCAACGAATACATCCACGGCACCGCCAATTTCAGTGAATTCCAGGCCAAGCTGGCCACCGCGCAGGAGGCCAAATAATGGCTTACTCGACCAACGAAATGATGACCGTCGCCGCCGCGCGCCGCCTGAAGAACGGTTCGGTGTGCTTCGTCGGCATCGGCCTTCCCTCCAAGGCTGC
Source organism: Pseudomonas sp. GP01-A4 (assembly GCF_058780865.1). Classification (NCBI taxonomy): domain Bacteria; kingdom Pseudomonadati; phylum Pseudomonadota; class Gammaproteobacteria; order Pseudomonadales; family Pseudomonadaceae; genus Pseudomonas; species Pseudomonas sp. GP01-A4. The sequence continues at coordinate 9,750 of NZ_JBYSWF010000107.1, read as the reverse complement.
CAACCTGGCGCGCCTGACGTCGTCGCCGGATGTCGTGCTGATCTACGAGTCCGGCCCGATTGGCGCCAAGCCTTCGGTGCTGCCGCTGTCCATCGGTGACGGCGAGCTGGCTGAAACCGCTGACACCGTGGTGCCGACCGGTGAGATTTTTCGCTACTGGCTGCAGGGCGGGCGCATTGACGTCGGCTTCCTCGGCGCGGCCCAGGTCGACCGTTTCGGCAATATCAACACCACCGTGGTCGGTGACTACCACCAGCCCAAAGTGCGCCTGCCAGGTGCCGGTGGCGCGCCGGAGATCGCCGGCTCCGCGAAGAGCGTGCTGATCATCCTCAAGCAGTCGGCCCGTTCGTTTGTCGACAAGCTGGACTTCATCACTTCGGTCGGTCACGGCGAAGGCGGTGACTCGCGCAAACGCCTGGGTCTGCCAGGCGCCGGTCCTGTAGGGATTATTACCGACCTGTGCATCATGGAGCCGGAGGAGGGCAGCCACGAATTTGTCGTCACCGCCCTGCACCCCGGCGTGACCCGTGAGCAAGTAGTGGCCGCCACCGGTTGGGCGATTCGTTTTGCCGACCAGGTGACCACCAGCGCCGAACCCACCGAGATTGAACTGACTGCCCTGCGCGACCTTGAGGCACGCACCGCTGCCGCCCACGGCCAAGCCCCCGGAGAAGCCTGATGCGCGACGTATTTATCTGTGACGCCATTCGTACCCCCATCGGCCGTTTTGGCGGTGGCTTGTCCACCGTGCGCGCCGATGACCTGGCGGCACTGCCGATCAAGGCGCTGATGGAACGCAACCCATCGGTGGACTGGAACGCGGTGGACGAAGTGTTCCTCGGCTGCGCCAACCAGGCCGGCGAAGACAACCGCAACGTGGCGCGCATGGCGGCATTGCTGGCCGGCCTGCCGGAGAGCATTCCCGGCGTTACCCTGAACCGCCTGTGCGCTTCGGGCATGGACGCGATCGGCACGGCCTTCCGCGCCATCGCCAGCGGCGAGATGGAACTGGCGATTGCCGGTGGCGTCGAGTCGATGTCCCGCGCGCCGTTCGTGATGGGCAAGGCCGATGCGGCGTTCTCGCGCAACATGAAGCTGGAAGACACCACCATCGGCTGGCGCTTTATCAATCCGTTGATGAAGGCCCAGTACGGCGTCGACCCGATGCCGCAAACCGCTGACAACGTGGCCGACGACTATAAAGTCTCCCGCGCCGACCAGGACGCCTTCGCCCTGCGCAGCCAGCAACGTACGGCCGCTGCACAGGCCGCCGGTTTCTTCGCCGAAGAAATCGTACCGGTGCGCGTCGCCCACAAAAAAGGCGAAACCGTGGTCGAGCACGACGAGCATCCACGGGCCGATACCACCCTGGAAGCCCTGGCCAAACTCAAGCCGGTCAATGGTCCGGAAAAGACCGTCACCGCAGGCAACGCCTCTGGTGTGAACGATGGTGCCGCCGCGCTGATTCTGGCCTCTGCTGAAGCCGTCAAAAAACACGGCCTGACCGCCCGCGCCCGGGTGCTGGGCATGGCCAGCGCCGGTGTGGCGCCGCGTGTGATGGGCATCGGCCCGGTGCCGGCGGTGCGCAAACTGGTGGAACGCCTGGGCCTGGCGGTAACTGATTTCGATGTGATCGAACTCAACGAAGCCTTCGCCAGCCAGGGCCTGGCCGTGCTGCGCGAACTGGGGATTGCCGACGACGCACCGCAGGTCAACCCGAACGGCGGCGCGATTGCCCTTGGCCATCCGCTGGGCATGAGCGGTGCGCGCCTGGTACTGACCGCGCTGCATCAGCTGGAAAAAACCGGTGGCAGCAAAGGCCTGGCGACCATGTGCGTCGGTGTGGGCCAAGGCCTGGCCCTGGCGATCGAACGCGTTTGAGACCCACAAGAATAAAGAGGATTGCTCCATGAGTGACAAGCCCGGATACCGGCGCCCGCAAGCGGGTACTCAGCCTGACTACCTGCACCCGGCCTACCAGTCGACGAACCTGCGTTCGCCGTCCAAGCCGTTGGTGTTCCTGCCCCATTCCCTGTCGGAAATCACCGGCCCGACCATCGGCGCCGAGCGCGTCAACGAGAAGGACAACGACCTGACCGCCCAGCACGAAGGCGAGCCCCAGGGCGAACGCATCATCATTCACGGGCGCGTGCTGGATGAAAACGGCCTGCCCGTTCCCGGCATCCTCGTGGAAATCTGGCAGGCCAACGCTGCCGGCCGCTACAACCACAAGCGCGACCAGCACGACGCACCGCTGGACCCGAACTTCACCGGCACCGGGCGTACCGTCACCGACGCCGACGGCTGGTACCAGTTCCAGACCATCAAGCCCGGCGCCTACCCGTGGGGCAACCACCACAACGCGTGGCGCCCGGCGCACATCCACTTCTCGCTGTTCGGCCCGAGTGTGCTGACGCGGTTGGTGACACAGATGTATTTCCCCGGTGACCCGCTGCTGGCCTATGACCCGATCTACAACTGCGTCCCGGACACGTCCGCCAAGGAGCGCCTGATCGCCTCGTTCGATCTGGAAAAAACCATTCCGCACTATGCCCTCGGCTACCGCTGGGACATCGTCCTGCGCGGCCGCGACGCCACGCCGATGGAGAAATGAGATGAGCCTCAACGCGACTACTTCCCACACCGTCGGGCCGTATTACCACATTGGCCTGACCTGGCTGAACCGCGAAGACCTGACCGTTGCGGCCACCCTCGGCGAGCGCGTGGCGATCACCGGGCAGGTGGTGGATGGCAATGGCGATGTGGTCAACGACGCCATGCTGGAAGTCTGGCAGGCCAATGCGGCCGGCAAGTACGACCATCCTGAGGATGAGCAGGACAAACCGGTGGACCCGAACTTCGAAGGCTTTGGCCGGGTGCCGGTGGATGCCGAAGGGCGTTTTCGCTTTACCACCATCAAGCCGGGCAGCGTGCCGGGGTTGAAGGGCACGACCCAGGCGCCGCACCTGGTGGTGCTGGTGTTTGCCCGTGGGCTGGTGAAGCACCTGCTGACGCGGATTTACTTTGACGGTGAAGCGGCGAATGGGGATGACGCGCTGCTGGCGTGTGTGCCGCAGGAGCGCCGCCGCACGTTGATCGCCAAGGCGGATGCGGCGGGTGTGTATCAGTGGAATGTGATTTTGCAGGGCACAGACGAAGAGACGGTATTCTTCGATTATTGAGTGTGCTGCGGATCTATCGCAGGCAAGCCAGCTCCCACAGGGGAATGCATTCCAAATGTGGGAGCCGGGCTTGGCCGCGATGAGGCCGGCCCAGGCAACAAATATCCAAAAGTCTGCTTGCGGAACATGGTTGTTGCAAAGTATGTCTAGGCTATAACCGTTCCCACTGAGTGAAAAAACATGACAACAAAAACCAGCCACTACACCGGAGAAGAACGCAGCAAAAGGATTTTTGCGATTGTCGGTGCCTCTTCCGGCAACCTCGTCGAATGGTTCGACTTCTACGTCTATGCCTTCTGCGCTATCTATTTTGCCCCGGCGTTTTTCCCGTCGGACGACCCCACCGTGCAACTGCTGAACACCGCCGGCGTGTTCGCCGCCGGCTTCCTGATGCGCCCTATCGGCGGCTGGCTGTTCGGCCGGGTGGCGGATAAACACGGTCGCAAGAATTCCATGATGATCTCGGTGCTGATGATGTGCGCCGGTTCCCTGGTCATCGCCTTTTTGCCCACCTACAAAGACATCGGCGCCTGGGCCCCGGCCCTGCTGTTGGTCGCCCGGTTGTTCCAGGGCCTGTCGGTCGGCGGCGAATACGGCACCACCGCCACCTACATGAGTGAAGTCGCCCTCAAGGGCCAGCGCGGGTTCTTCGCCTCGTTCCAGTACGTGACCCTGATCGGCGGGCAACTGCTGGCGGTGTTGGTGGTGGTGATCCTGCAACAGATCCTCACCGAAGAAGAACTGCGGGCCTGGGGCTGGCGCATTCCGTTCGTGATCGGCGCCATTGCGGCGGTGATCTCGCTGTTGCTGCGTCGCACCCTGAAAGAAACCACCAGCAAGGAAATGCGTGAAGACAAGGACGCCGGCAGCATTGCCGCGCTGTTCCGCGATCACAAGGCGGCGTTTATCACTGTGCTCGGCTACACCGCCGGCGGCTCGCTGATTTTCTACACGTTCACCACCTACATGCAGAAGTACCTGGTGAACACCGCCGGGATGCACGCCAAGACCGCCAGCTACATCATGACCGGCGCGCTGTTCTTCTACATGTGCATGCAGCCGGTGTTCGGCATGCTGGCGGACAAGATTGGCCGCCGTAACTCGATGCTGTGGTTCGGCGCCCTGGGCACGCTGTGCACTGTCCCCATCCTGTTGACCCTGAAAACCGTCAGCAGCCCGTTCCTGGCTTTTGTGCTGATCACCCTGGCCCTGGCCATCGTGAGCTTCTACACCTCCATCAGCGGCCTGGTGAAAGCCGAAATGTTCCCGCCACAAGTACGCGCACTGGGCGTGGGCCTGGCGTATGCGGTGGCGAACGCGATCTTCGGCGGTTCGGCGGAATATGTGGCCTTGGGTCTCAAGTCCATGGGCATGGAGAACACCTTCTACTGGTACGTCACGGCGATGATGGCGGTGGCGTTCCTGTTCAGCTTGCGCCTGCCCAAAGAGGCGGCGTATTTGCACCACGATCTGTAACCGGCTGGCGCATGCCCGTTGCCGGGTATGCGCCACCTAGGGATGTGTTATGACGATGCGCACGAGCAACCAACTGTTCGACGCCTACTTCACCGCCAACGGCATGGCCGAAGTGTTCTGCGACCAGGGGCGTTTGCAGGGCATGCTGGATTTCGAAGCGGCGCTGGCCCGGGCTGAGGCTCAGGTCGGGTTGATCCCGCAAGCGGCCGTCGCGCCCATTGCCCAGGCCTGCCTGGCTTCTCTCTACGACGTAGATGCCCTCGGCGACGCCATCGCCACCGCAGGCAACTCTGCGATTCCGTTGGTCAAGGCCCTCGGCAAGTTGATCGCCAGCGAAGATGCCGGCGCCGAACGTTATGTGCATCTGGGCGCTACCAGCCAGGATGTGATGGACACCGGCCTGGTGCTGCAACTGCGCAGTGCGGTCGAGCTGATCGAACATGATCTGGCGCGGTTGGGGGACATTCTTGCCGCCCAGGCCCAGCGTTACGGAACAACTCCTTTGGCGGGCCGGACCTGGCTGCAGCATGCAACGCCGGTCACGCTGGGCATGAAGATCGCCGGTTGGCTCGGCGCAGTCACCCGCAACCGGCAGCGCCTCAGTGAGCTCAAGCCGCGTTTGCTGGTGCTGCAATTTGGCGGTGCTTCCGGAACCCTGGCGGCCCTCGGTGAACAGGCGATGCCGGTGGCGCAAGCACTGGCCGCCGAGTTGCAGCTGGGCCTGCCGGAGCAACCCTGGCACACCCAGCGCGACCGCCTGGTGGAGTTTGCCTCGGTGCTCGGTTTGATCGCCGGCAGCCTCGGCAAGCTGGGTCGCGACATCAGCCTGCTGATGCAGACCGAATCGGCGGAAGTGTTTGAGCCGTCGGCCCCCGGCAAGGGCGGCTCTTCGACCATGCCCCACAAGCGCAACCCGGTGGGCGCTGCCGTGCTGATCAGCGCTGCCACGCGAGTGCCCGGCCTGGTGGCAACGATGTTCAGCGCGATGCCCCAGGAACACGAACGCAGCCTGGGCCTGTGGCACGCCGAATGGGAAACCCTGCCGGAGATTTGCCGGCTGGTATCCGGTGCATTGCATCAGTCGCTGCTGGTCAGCGAAGGCCTGGAAGTCGACCCCCGGCGCATGGTCCAAAACCTTGATCTGACCCAGGGCCTGGTACTGGCCGAAGCGGTCAGCATCGTCCTCGCCCAGCGCCTGGGCCGCGAAACCGCGCACCATCTGCTGGAACAATGCTGCAAACGCGCCGTCGCCGACGGGCGCCACCTGCGGGCGGTGCTGGGGGATGAACCCCAAGTGACTGCCGAGCTTTCGGCGGCCGAACTCGATCGTCTGCTGGACCCGGCGCACTACCTGGGCCAGGCGCACACCTGGGTCACCCGGGCCGTGGCCGAACATTTTGCTTTGACTGCCTGAGGAGGCTGCTGTGGGATTTGTACAACTCGCCGATGGCGAACTGAACTACCAACTCGATGGCCCCGAAGATGCACCGGTACTGGTGCTGTCCAACTCCCTGGGCACCGACCTGCATATGTGGGACATCCAGATCGAGGCGTTCACCCAGTACTTCCGGGTGCTGCGTTTCGACACCCGCGGCCATGGCAAGTCGCTGGTCACCGAAGGCCCCTACAGCATCGAGCAGTTGGGCCGTGACGTGTTGGCGCTGCTGGATGCGTTGCAGATCGAGCGCGCGCATTTCTGCGGGTTGTCCATGGGCGGCCTGATCGGCCAGTGGCTGGGGATCAACGCGGGTGAGCGTTTGCGCCGGCTGGTGGTGTGCAACACCGCCGCGAAGATCGGCACGCCGGAGATCTGGAACCCGCGGATCGAGATGGTCCTGCGCGACGGTGCGGCCGCGATGGTTGCCCTGCGTGATGCGTCAATTGCCCGCTGGTTCACCGCCGACTTCGCCGAGGCTCATCCTGACCAGGCCAAGCTGATCACCGATATGCTGGCGGCGACTGATCCCCAGGGTTATGCCGCAAACTGCGCGGCCGTGCGCGACGCGGATTTCCGCGAGCAACTGGCGTCGATCAAGGTGCCGACCCTGGTGATCGCAGGCAGCGAAGATGCGGTGACGCCGCCGGCGGGTGGGCACTTTATCCAGGCGCATGTGCAGGGCGCCGAGTATGCCGAGTTCTATGCCGCGCACTTGTCCAACGTGCAAGCCGGTGCGGCGTTCAGCGACCGTGTGCTGGAATTTCTGCTATCGCGCTGAGTATCGCTGAACCCTGTGGCGAGGGAGCTTGCTCCCGTTGGGCTGCGTAGCAGCCCCTGAGCAGCCGCAACCCAACTATTTGTAAAACCCTGCAGCGGCCTCACTGGGGTCGCTGCGCGACCCAACGGGAGCAAGCTCCCTCTCCACAGGTATGTGCCTGTCGTCACCGTTGCATGAGGAGCGTTTTGTGGACGAGAAACAACGTTATGCCGAAGGCCTGCAAGTGCGCCGCGAAGTGCTGGGCGACGCCCACGTCGACCGCAGCCTCAACGCCCTGACCGAGTTCAACAGCGAGTTCCAGGAAATGATCACCCGCCACGCCTGGGGTGATATCTGGACCCGCCCGGGGCTGCCGCGGCATACCCGCAGCCTGATCACCATCGCCATGCTCATCGGCATGAACCGCAGCGAAGAGCTGAAGCTGCACCTGCGCGCCGCCGCGAGCAACGGTGTGACCCGCGCCGAGATCAAGGAAGTGCTGATGCAGAGCGCGATCTATTGCGGGATTCCGGCGGCGAATGCGACGTTTCACTTGGCCGAGTCGGTGTGGGATGAGTTGGGGGTAGAGTCGCGCGCCTAGTGCGAGTCAGCGTCCCACACCCAATTCCACACACCTGGCAGGTGCACCACTTCGTCGGCGCTTTTTACCGTGCGGGCCATGGCGGCTCGCTGCAAGGTTGCCCGGTCGGTGTAGAAAGGCTGTGTGGCGAGGGGCACGCCATTGATATGGGCGCTGTCCAGCAGGATTTGCAGGTATTCCTTCAAGTGCCAGGCGGTGTAGCGGTTGATATCGTGGAAGGTCACCACCACCGGGATCACGCCGTCCACCGTCGGTAATTCGCCTTTGGCGATGCGCTCGCGCACCACCGAGAGTTGGCGTATCAGGTTTTCCCGTCGACGCGGGCTGCCGTTGAACACCCAGATCACCCCATCGTTTGCACTCAGATCGGTCAGCAACACATGCATGCCGTGTTGCTGATAGGCGGCGAAGGTGCGCTTGTCGTAGTTCCAGAACGGCGGGCGTACCAGTGTGGGCGGTTGGCCGGTGATGGAGGTGAGGGTCGACGAACCCAGGCTGAGGTAGTGCTCCAGTTCAGCCGGATTCTGCAAGCGATGGTTGCTGTGCCACGGGGTCGCGGTGTGGAAGCCCAGGATATGGCCGGCCGCGTATTCGCGCTCCATGGTCTTGTAGCCCCGCGGGTTGCCGCCGGAGCGGGGCGCCTCGGTCTGCAGGAAGAACACCGCCTTGATCCCCGGCTGTATCGGGTTGTTCGCCAGGTCCGCCATCACCGAACGGCTGGGGTTCATGAAGCCCGAGGCGCTGGGGCCGTCATCGAAGGTCAGCAAAAAACGGATCGGCGCCTCGGTTTTCAGGCGTTGTTCAGTTTGCGGTGTCAGCGCCAGAGGCGGGCCGATGCAACCGCTGAGGCTCAGGGCCAGGGCTAGTGCGGCCGATACGGTGGCGAAGTGTTTCATGGCGGACTCGAATGACATTGGCTGCTGGGGCGGGTCATCCATGACACGCGCGCACCATACAACAAGACTGTCGAGGCTTTACAGCAGGCTTATCGGGTAACTGACGATCAACCGGTTTTCATCAAACTCGTTGTTGTTGTAGTCCCGGCGCATGCTGGAGTTACGCCAGCGCACATTGAGATTCTTCAGCGCTCCGCTCTGCACCACGTAGGCCACTTCACTTTCCCGTCCCCATTCCTTGCCATCGGTCACCGTGCCGCTGTGTACGTTGCTGCCGCTGATGTAGCGGTTCATCAGCGTGAGGCCCGGAATACCCAGGGCGGCGAAGTTATAGTCATGGCGTACCTGCCAGGATTTTTCCTGGGCGTTGTCGTAGCTGGCGTTGTAGCTGTCGTTGGCCAGGGTGCCCCCGCTGGTGCCGTTGACGCGCATCCAGGCGCTGTTGCCGGTGAGTTTTTGCAGGCCGACATAGAACGTGTTGCCGCCGTATCGGGCCGAGAACAGTCCGGACCAGGTCTTGTTGTCGAGGTCACCGGCGCGGGCGCTGCCGTCGTCCTTGCCATAGAAGAACCCGAGGTTGGCGCCCAGGGTCCAGTCGCCCACCGGTTGGCTGTGGATCAGGTTGAGGTATTGCTGGCTGTAGATGTCCTTGAGTTGGGCGTTCCACACACCGATCTGGGTGCGTTTGTCGTTGAAGGCATATTCGCCGCCCTGGAAGTTGAAGCGGTCGGAGGTGAACGCGGTTTTCCCGAACATGGACATGTCGGTCATGCTGCTGTCGTCCCGTGGGCTGTTGGCGCGGAACTGGCCGCCGTACAGGGTCAGGCCGTCGATTTCCTTGGAGGTGATTTGCCCGCCGCGCAGGGTTTGCGGGAGCGAGCGGCCATCGTCCGAACGCAGGATCGGCAGCACCGGCATCCATTCGCCGACTTTCACTTCTGTCTTTGAAACCCGTGCCTTGAACGCCACGCCCAGACGCCCGAATTCATCCGCCGGGCGGCCATCGTGGTCCAGCGGCAACAGCTGGGTGCCACCCGTGCCGCGTCCGCCATCGAGCTTCAATGAGTACAGGCCCAGTACATCCACGCCGAAACCGACGGTGCCCTGGGTGAAGCCGGATTTGGCGTCGAGGATGAAACTTTGCGTCCACTCCTGTGCGCCGCCCTGGGTCTTGCTGGGGTTGGTGTAGTTGCGGTTGAAGAAGAAATTACGCAGGTTTAGGTTGGCGCTGGCGTCTTCCAGGAAGCCGTGTTCTTCAGCGACAACGGGGAGGGCAATGCTGGCGACAGCGGTTGCCAGCAAAAGCCGGCGCGGGTCGAAAGTGCTCATGGTGTCAGACCTGTTGTTATTGGGGTTATGCAGGTGGCGGCCATGGTGCGGGGCGGTGCGGGGGCGATGAA
>NZ_JBYSWF010000106.1:0-16047 GCF_058780865.1 Pseudomonas sp. GP01-A4 | reverse complement strand
ACCCAACCCCAACGCCCCCAGATCAGCGCCGGGACGATGGCGCCGAAGCTGCCGCCCAGGTAATAGCAGGTGAGGTACAGGCCCACGGCGCCGGCCTTGTTGTGGCGGGCGGTGGCGGTGGTGAAGGCGCTGGCGGCGGCCTGGGCGAGGAACACGCCCGTGGAGCTGAGGGCCAGGCCCAATACGATGCACCACAGGGATGGCAGCAAGGTCAGGCCCGAGCCACAAACGCCAAGCACCGCAGCCGCCGTCAGCAGTTCGGATTGCGGGCGGGATTTGCTCAGGCGCCCGGCAACGGGAATGACCACCAGGGCCAGCAGGAACACCATGTAGATCGTGCCCAGCGCCGCCGGGCCAAGGTCGAACGGGGCCTGGCTGAGGTAAAGGCCAGCGTAGGTAAACGTCGCCACTTGGGAGAACAGCACGCAAAATCCTACGGCGTAGGCTGCCAGCAACGGCGTGCCGAGCACGTCGGCCCAGGTGGTTGAAGGTCGTGCGACTCGGGGCGGATTGCCCGGCAGCAGGAACTGGATAAATCCGCCCACCATCAGGCTTAACACTGCCAACAGTTCAAAGGCTTCGCGCCAGCCGACGTACTCGGTCATCACGCCGGTGACGAAGCGCCCGGCAAACCCGCCGAGCACGGTGCCGGCCACGTAGAGGCTGGTGACTTCGGTGACGGTGCCGCCGCGCCAGCGATCACCGATGTAGGCCACGCTGGTGGCGAACACCACGGGGATCAGCATGCCTTCGATAAAGCGCCACACCAGCAGTTCGGCAAAGCTGCTGGCATAGGCAGTCATCAAAGCCGGCAACGCCAGCAACAGCGAGGCCGCCGAGATCACCGTGCGTTGCTCAAAACGCCCGGTCAGGCGGCTGACAAAGGGCGCGGTCAGCGCTACCGCCAAGGTGGTGACGGTAATGCTCCAACCGGCCGCCCTGGCGCTCACTTCAAAGTTGGCGGCAAGGGTCTGCAAAATGCTCTGGGTGGCGTAGAGGTTGAGAAACGCCGCGCAGCCACACAGGAACAGGGCAAGACGGGCACAATGCAGGCGCGGTTTCATGAAACCTCTCGTTTTATTATCTGAGGCCTTTATAGAATGACCCGCACACCCGAGACCAATACCGATTTCGAACCGATCAATACCCTGGGGCCAGGATGCTCGACCTACGCAAGCTGCGTTACTTTCTGACCGTCGCCGAAGAATTGCACTTCGGCCGAGCGGCCATTCGCCTGCACCTGGCCCAGCCGCCGTTGACCCGGCAGATTTCCGCGCTGGAGACTGAGCTGGGATTTCGCCTGTTCGACCGCACCAGTCGCACGGTTTCGCTCACTCCCCAGGGGCGCGCGTTCCTGCCCTACGCACGGGCGGTGCTGGAGCAGGTCGACCTCGCTGAAGTCATCGCGGGCAAACTGGCGGCGGGTGCCGCCGGGCAAATGGCGCTGGGTTACGTCAGTTCGATAGCCCTGTCGGACTTGTTCAGCCAGGCGATTCAAGCCTTCGCCCAACGCTTTCCCGATGTGCAACTGACGCTGGTGGAATGCGCCTCCGGCAGCCTGGGCGCACAGGTGGCTGATGGCCGCCTGGATATCGGCCTGAGCCGGTTACTGCCCCAGGACGGTCAGACTGAGGTGCAAGCGTTGTCGTTGGGTGAGGAGCGGCTGGTGGCGGCGGTGTCCAGCGACAGCCCGTTGGCCAACCAGGCCGAGGTCAGCCTGGCGCAGTTGAGTGGGTACCCGTTGATTCTGTTCCCAGCCGATTATGGCTCGGGGCTTAACCAGTCCATTGAGCAGCTTTATCGGCACAAAGGTTTGCCACTAAGGGCCGGGCCGTCGGGACGGCAAATTACCTCGATCATTGCACTGGTGGCGGCGGGACAAGGTGTGGCGCTGGTGCCGGAATGTACGCAGAGTTTGATGAACAAGGGCGTGACGTATCGGCCGTTGGTGGACGCGGAAGCGTATGCACGGCTGCTCGTTCTTACGCGTAGCGGCGCAAGCAGCTTGATGGTCACGGCATTTCTCACGGTAATTGATGAGTTGCTGCAGGCTCGTCAGAAAGCCTGATTGTTCTCTCGAAAAACCTCGCAATACCTCCGTCGGGCACCGTCCCCATGCGCTCATACACTGCATACAGCCCCTACAGAAACACCGGTCATCGACCGCTGGTAGGTAGAGTGTTGATAATTTATTTTCAGTGGTTATAGTCTCCACCAACACACACCACAAGGAGGTGCTGTGGACAGCCGATATTTGATAGGTCACATCGTTGCGGATGGCTGGTATCTGGTGCGAATCAGAGGCAGCCATCATCATTTCAAGCACCCGACAAAGCCGGGGCTCGTGACGATTCCCCATCCTAAAAAGGACCTGCTGGACAAGACCGCAAAGAGCATTTTGAAACAAGCTCTGCTCAGCTAACACGTTCGTTGAGGACAACAAACATGCTGTACCCAATCGCAATTTCAACCGGTGACGAGGACCATGCCTGGGGTGTGGAAGTCCCGGATATTCCCGGTTGCTTCTCAGCTGGAGATGATCTGGACGACGCCATGGCCATGGCCCGCGAAGCGATCGAAGGCCACTTCGAGATCCTCGCAGAAGACGGTGCGCCCATTCCTACAGCACAGAAAGTCACCCTCCATGCCGCCAACCCGCAATATGCCGGCTGCACGTGGGCGGTGGTGGATATTGATGTGACCAAGTACCTGGGCAAGGCACAGAAACTCAATATCACGTTGCCCGGCTACCTGCTGAACCGCATTGACGAATACGTCCTGCATCATCCGGAAGAAAAAAGCCGTTCGGGCTTTCTTGCGTCTGCTGCCCTCAAGGTATTGCAACAGGACCGGTAACAGCACTTCAAGGAACCGCGCAATGCTCCCTCCCTCACACCGCACGCCCAGCCCCGTACTGCGCAAGGTACTGGGCTGGGTACTGATCGCTCCTCTGCTGCTCTCGTTCCTCAGGCTGCCCTTTGCGCTGGGACTCGTGTTGGTGCTGGCGTCCATCACGGCCTCCGTTTATGGCGCCCGGTTTGCCCAACTGCATGCCAGTCGGCGTGTAACCGTATTTGCCGTGATCATCACGCTGCTCAACATCGCTTCATTTTTTGTCATTGGCACGGCATCGGTACTCAAGGCGCTGTACTGGTTCTCGTGGTTTTATTGGTATCCGTATTACGCCGATCGGGTTTACTGGAACTTCTAAGTCTTTCGCGAATTCGACCGCAAGAAACGTAGTTCCACCCTGGGCCGGCCTATCTACAGTAGGGCCATACCCACTCAAGGAGCCCGACCATGTCCTACGAATACAAATACATGCCCTCCCCCGTCGGCCAACTGACCCTCGTGGCCCGTGACGGAAAACTCACCGCCATCCTCTGGGAAAAAGAGCGGCCCAATCGCGTTCGCCTGGGTGCCCTGCAAGAAGCCAGCAACAGCCCGGTACTGCTGGAGACCGAGCGACAGTTGAAGGAGTACTTCGCCGGTGCCCGCAATCGTTTCGAGCTGGAACTGGACTTCGCCGGCACCGACTTCCAGAAGAAAGTCTGGCAGGCGCTGTTGACCATCCCGTTCGGAGAGACCCGCAGCTACAGCCAGATCGCTGCGCAGATAGGCAACCCCAAGGCCGTGCGTGCCGTCGGCGCCGCCAACGGGCGCAATCCGATTTCGATTGTTGCGCCGTGCCATCGGGTGATCGGTGCGTCGGGTGGCTTGACCGGGTTCGCCGGCGGGCTTGAGGCCAAGCAGTATCTACTGGCGCTGGAGGATCACGGCTGACCCCCAGCAGGAAAACGTACAACTTTGTTCAGTTCCTCAATTGTAAAAAGAAATTTCAGAGCACGCCTGCGGTCAGTATTTTCATCACCCACCCTTATAGGAAAACGGTCATGAAATTCTCCGCCATCTCACAATCCCTGTCCCGCTGGGCAGGCAGCGCCCGCACGTTCTACGCGGCGGTGGGATTGATCCTCCTGTGGAGTCTGAGCGGGCCCTATTTCCACTACAACGACACATGGCAGCTGATCATCAACACCTCCACCACCATCATCACCTTCCTGATGGTGTTCCTGATCCAGAACACGCAAAACCGCGACAACGACATTTTGCATATCAAGATTGACGAGTTGCTGCGCGCCACCAAGGATGCACAAAACGCCGTATTGAGCCTGGACGGCCTGGACCGCAAGGAACTGGAGAAACTGCGCAAGGAGTACAAGACCATCGGCGACAGCGAAACCATCACTGTGACGACCTTGGTTACCGAAACAACGGATGACAATGGCCGGTCCAAGACAGACCTGAACCAGGCATAAAAAAACGGCGGCTGGATCACTCCAGCCGCCGTTTTTCATGGGGTACTCAAGGCAATCAACCGTCGCCCTGGTGACCCTTGCCGTACGTCGACGCCAGCGCCCGGGCTTTCTCCAGGCGCTCTTCCAACTTGGGCAAGGTCTCATCCACGAGAGCCTTTATTTCCGGGATATCGGACTCGGCGCCCTCCTGCTTGAACAAGGCAATCGCGTCTTCGTTGGCCTTGATCTGCTGGGCGGTGTAGGCGGCGTCAAAGGAGTCGCCGTCCTTGAGCTCGGGCATCAGCGATTCGGCCTTGTCGACAATCTTGTCCCGTGGGGCCACCGGCAAGTCGAGCTTCTTAGCGATGGCCGCCAGGTGCTGATTGGCCAGAGTGCGTTCATTGATGACTTCGATGGTGTAGTCCTTGATCTCCTGGGACGAAGTCTTGGCGTGTGCCATGCGGCTGGTCTCGATATCGGCCATGCCCTTGGCCGAAGCCTGCTCGATGAAATCGGCAGGCGACTGGGCGAAAGCATTGCTGGCGCCGAGGCCCAGCAGCATCGCGAAACTGGCGGTGCGTAACCGGATAGCCATGCGGCTCATGATGGGTTCCTCCAGGTAATAAACAGGTGCAGGGAAACGAGCCCCGCTCTGAATCTGAATTTTCAGGGCGGTAAAGGTTTAGAAAAAACTTGCCAGTGCGACGAACGGTCGTCAGGTCTTACTGAGGAGCAGTCCTGACGAACGGGACACAAAGATGCAACGGTGACAATGTAGTATGTTGTATTACACATCACTACATCGAGGCACTTATGTCGGTCATGTCATTACGTCTACCTGAAGACATCTCCGAAACACTCGCCAGCCTTGCCAAGGCCACCGGGCGCAGCAAATCGTTCCTCGCCGTCGATGCGTTACGCGAATACCTGACGCGTGAAGCATGGCAAATCGAGGAAATTCAAAAGGCGTTGAAAGAAGCCGATGCGGGTGACTTTGCAACTGCCGCCGAAGTAGACGCAGTGGCAAACAAATGGCGTGCCAATGCGCGTTGAGTGGCTGAAGGCAGCACTCAAAAATCTTGATGATGAAGCAGCTTTCATCGCCCAGGAAAACCCCAAAGCGGCTTATGAGTTTGTTCAGGCCATCCGGACGGGGCTTGAGCATGTTGCTGAGTTTCCGGCGATGGGTCGAGAAGGACGCGTTCCTGGTACACGTGAGTGGGTGATGCCACGCTGGCCCTATCTCGTGCCATATCGTATTCGCGAGGGACGGTTACAGGTTCTTCGAATATTTCACACACGGCGCCAACCACCGAACAGTTGGTAACGCCGATCAACCCTGTATCACAACCTGCACCTGCCCATTCAACCACTGCAACGCCGGGTCTCCACCCCGCCGCGAATGCCACGCCAGCACAAACGCAAACGACGGAATGTGAAACGGCGGCGGCACGGCCAATAGCCGTTCGTGATCAATATTGAGCAGCCCGCGAGACGACACGGTAAGCACCAGGTCCGTGCCCTGGATCAACTGCGGCGCGACACCCCAATGAGGCAAGCTGATAGCCACGTGTCGGCGCTCGCGAATCGCCGTCAGCGCCCGTTCGATTTCCGGTGTTCCGCTGCCACGCATTTCCAGCAATACGTGGGGCCGCGCCAGATAGGTGGGCAGGTCGAGTACACCGCTTGCCGGCAGGCTGTCACGGTCCACCAGGCACACGTAATGCTCTTCAAACAGCGGCGTGCTGCGCAGTTCGGCAGGCATGTCGGGAAACACCCCGGCCGCCAGGTCGATATCGCCATTGAGCACACCGTCAAGCATGCCTTCGCGACTGGCCTGGATAATCTGCAAATCAATCCCCGGCGCTTCCCGGCGCAAGGTGCGCACCAGTCCCGGCAAGAAAATCGCCGCACTGTAGTCCGACATGGCGACCCGGAAGGTGCGCTTGGCCGACGCCGGATCAAAACGATTGGGCTCCAGCAGCGCCTGTACCTGGGCCAGCGCTTCCGCCAGCGGCATGGCCAGTTCCAGAGCACGAGCAGTGGGCACCAGCGAGCTGCCCTGGCGCACCAGCAACGCGTCTCCGAGCAAATCCCGCAACCGCGCCAGCGCGTGGCTCACCGCCGGCTGGCTCAGGTGCAGGCGCTCGGCGGCACGGGTCACGTGTTGCTCGCTGAGCAAGGCATCAAGGATCACCAGCAGGTTAAGGTCGATGCGTCGTAGATCATTCATCAGCTGCATGTTCTGCATAAGAACTTGGAATTTAAATTTGCGCGACGAATAGCCTAGAGTCCAGCAAAACCTTTGGGAGATTGATCATGACGACGTTGCATTGGGTAGGTTTGTTGCTGTTGGCCGCGTTTGCCGGGGCAGTGGTGCCGTTTCAAAGCGCGATAAACGCCAACCTGGGACGCGGCCTGGGGCATCCGCTGTGGGCCACCCTCGCCTCGCTGCTGGTGAGCATCATCGTGCTGCTGCCGGTGATCCTGGCCCTGCGCCTGCCGCTGCCCAACCTGGGTTTTATCACCAAGGCGCCGCTGTGGATGTGGAGCGGCGGCGCGTTCGGCGTGTGCTTCATTTCGCTGGCGTTGATCCTGATGCCCAAGCTCGGCGCCTCGGGGTTTATCGCCCTGGCGATGGCCGGGCAAATCGTCGCCTCGTTGATGCTGGACCACTTCGGCTTGTTCGGGCTGGTGGAACGCCAATTGACCGCGCCCCGGTTGATCGGGGCGCTGATGTTGATTGGCGGTGTGGCCCTGATTCAATTCAGTGCCGCACCCACCCGCTCGCTGGTGACCGCCGGCTGATCAGCGCTTGTCGAGGGTGCGCAGCTTCTGCGGCAAGCCCCACAGCAACAGCGTCGCCGCCAGCAACGCACACACGCCGATGACATACAGCGCCGGCGTGGTGCTGCCAGTGAGGTCCTTGATCCGGCCGACCATCACCGGGCTGACGATGCCGCCGAACTGGCCCAACGTGTTGATCACCGCGATCCCGCCAGCAGCGCCCGCGCCGGCACCGGCCAACAACTTCGGCGGCAGCGTCCAGAACGTCGGGATCGAAGCGATGATCCCCGCGCCCAGCAAGCTCAGGGCGACGATCAGGAACGTGGTGTGATCGGCAAAGATCCCGGCACAGAAGAACCCCACCGCCCCCAGCGCCACCAGGCCGCTGACGAACTTGCGACGTTCGCCGGTGGCGTCGGACAAGCGTCCGATCACCACCATGCTGATGGCACCGCAGACGTAGGGAATCGCCGTCAGCAAGCCGATCATCACCGGGCTCTGGGTGCCGGCGCTGCGGATCAGTTGCGGCGCCCAGAAGTTCAGGCCGTAGGACGCCACCTGGATCAGGAAGTAGATAAAACCCAGCATCAGGAAGCCTGGGATACGCAATGCAGCCAGCAACGAGCCACCGCTCTTGTGGGGTTCATGCACGGCAATGCGGCTGGCCAGCAACGTCTTCTCCGTCGAGGTCAGCCAGTGGGCGTCCTCGATACGGTCCTTGAGCAGCTTGAGCACCAGGAACCCCAGGCCCACACAGGGCAAGCCACCGAGCAAGAACAACCAGTGCCAGCCGCGCATTTGCAGCACACCATCGAGGTGTTCCAGCACCAGCCCGGAGAACGGCGCGCCCACCAGCCCGGCAAACGCCGACGCCAGGAACAGCATCGAGGTGATGCGCCCACGGAAGTGCTGCGGGAACCACAACGTCAGGTAATACAGCACGCCCGGGGCAAACCCGGCCTCCATCGCACCGATGATGAAACGCAGGCCGTAGAACTGCCATTCGGCCGTGACGAACACCATAGCGGCCGTCGCCAGCCCCCACGACATCATGATGCGAGCGATCCAGCGGCGGGCGCCGACCTTGTACAGCATCATGTTGCTCGGCACTTCAAAGATCACATAGCCCACCACAAACAGCCCGGCGCCGAGACCATAGGCGGTGTCACTCAGGCTCAGATCGGCCTGTAGCTGGAACTTGGCGAAGCTGATGTTGATGCGGTCAAAAAACGCGAACAGGTAGCAGACCATGATCAGCGGCATCAGGCGCCAGGCGACCTTGCTGACCAGGGCTTTTTCGGCATCGTGTTCAGCGGCCGGGCGCACGCCGGCCTCCAACGTATTAAGGCTCATCGATTCTCTCCAGCGGACTGCTCGCAGGCATCCGATTGTTTTTGTTGTCTGGTTACGGCTTACAAGGTGGCGATGTAGGCCGGTGGCGGATGCAGGTCGCAATTGCGCCCGGCCTTGGCCACCTGGCCCGGCAACTCATGGCCCAGCAAGGCCGGCAATTGCCGCGACATTTTCAGCAGGTGCGGCAGGTCGATGCCGGTCTGGATCCCGACTTCATCACACAGGTTGACCAGGTCTTCAGTGCAGATATTGCCCGACGCGCCGGGCGCAAACGGGCAACCGCCGAGGCCGCCCAATGCCGCATCAAACCGCCGCGCACCGGCCTCGTAGGCGGCCAGCACATTGCACAAACCCAGGCCGCGGGTGTTGTGGAAATGCAGGGTCAGGTCGCTCGCCGGAACACGTTCCAGCACGCGCTTGACCAGACGCTCGACCTGACGCGGATTGGCCATGCCGGTGGTGTCGGCCAGGCTGATGCCCTGGATGCCCAGCTCGCGGTAGGCATCGACCAATTGCAGCACGCGGTCCTCATCGATCTTGCCCTCGAACGGGCAGCCGAAGGTGGTCGCGATGCTGCCGTTGAGGCGCACCGGGTGCTCGGCAGCAAAGCTCACGATATCGCCGAATGCGGCCAACGAAGCCTCGCAACGCATGCGCATATTCGCCAGGTTGTGGGTCTGGCTGGCGGACATCACCAGGTTCAACTCATCGGCCCGGGACTCGATGGCACGCTGGGCACCCTTGAGGTTGGGGATCAACGCCACGTAGATGACCCCGGGGCGACGAGTGATGCCCTGGAACACCTGTTCCCCATCGCGCAAGGCGGGAATGGCCTTGGGCGACACGAACGAGCCGGCTTCGATCCGGGAAAACCCGGCCATGGACAGTTGGTCTATCAACGCGATCTTGTCGACAGTCTCGACCCAGGTCGGCTCGATTTGCAGGCCGTCACGGGGCGAGACTTCCTGCACGACCAGCGCATCGGAATAGTTTTTCATTGCACCACTCCCGAGGATTTCAGGCGTTGAATATCGGCGCCGCTCAGGCCCAGGTCGCCGAGGATTGAATCAGTGTGCTGGCCCAGGCTCGGGCCCTGCCAATTCACCGCGCCGGGGGTTTCCGACAGTTTGGGCACGATACCGGGCATCTTCACCGTGAGGCCGCCGGGCAGGTCGGCGCTGAGCAGCATGTCGCGGGCCTGGTAGTGCGGATCGGCGACGATATCGGCCACTGAATAGATGCGCCCCGCCGGTACTTCGGCGGCTTCCAGGGCACTGAGCACCTCGTCGATGGGCAGGCTGCTGGTCCAGTGGGTGATGGCGGCGTCCAGCAGGCCGCTTTTCGCGGCGCGGCCATCGTTGTGGGCAAACTCCGGCGCTTCGGCCAGGTCGGCGCGGCCGATGGCGAGCATCAGGCGCTTGTAGATCGGGTCGCTGTTGCCGGCGATCACCACATAGGCGCCGTCGGCGGTCAGGTAGGTGTTGGACGGTGCAATGCCGGGCAAGGCGCCGCCACTGCGTTCACGCACATGGCCAAGCATGTCGTATTCCGGCACCAGGCTTTCCATCAGGTTGAACACGCTTTCGGCCAGGGACACGTCGACAATCTGGCCGTCGCCCTGGCCGGTCTTGACCCGCAGCAGCGACATCAGCGCGCCGATCACACCGTGCAGCGACGCCAGGGAATCACCGAGGCTCACGCCGACCCGCGCCGGTGGTGAATCCGGGTTGCCGGTGGTGTAGCGAATCCCGCCCATGGCCTCGCCGATGGCACCAAAGCCCGGGCGGTCGCGGTAGGGGCCGGTCTGGCCGTAGCCCGAGATACGCACCAACGTCAGCTTGGGATTGAGGGCGTGCAGCACGTCCCAGCCCAGGCCGAGTTTTTCCAGGCCGCCGGGGCGCAGGTTTTCGATCAGCACGTCGGCATCGCCCAGCAATTGCTTGACCAGGTCCAGGCCTTCTGCCGACTTGAGGTCCAGGGCCAGGGACTTCTTGTTGCGCGATTGCAGGTACCACCACAGCGACGTGCCTTCGTGCAGCTTTCGCCATTTGCGAAGCGGATCGCCCTGCCCCATGGCTTCGATCTTGATCACCTCGGCGCCAAACTCGGCCATCAGCCGGGCGGCGAAGGGCGCGGCAATCAGGGTGCCGATCTCGATCACCTTGATACCGCTCAGGGGAGCCGTCATGGGGTGTACCTCTTGTTCTTGGAATGTGGGGCCAAGGCTAGAGGACGCAGGCAGTAGAAATCCAACCGTCAGTTGGCAACGAGCGTTCGCCAAATGCGAACGCTTGAGTAAGGACTGGTTGTGGCGAGGGAGCTTGCTCCCGCTGGAGTGCGTAGCGCTCCCGGCTTTTTGGGGCTGCTACACAGCCCAGCGGGAGCAAGCTCCCTCGCCACAGCAAGCTCCCTCGCCACAGCGTTTGCTTACGCCTGCTCCCGCCGCAGGTAATCGAACAACAACCGGCTCACCGGCGACAGCTGCGCCTCGTCACGCACCACCAGGATCAGGCTGCGGTCCGACCATGCATCCGTCAGCGGTACCGCGTGCAAGCCCAACGCCCGGCCAAACAGTTCATAGGCTTTTTGCGGCAGGATGCCGATGCCCATGTTGGCCTGGACCATCCGGCACATGGCATCGAAGCCCGGCACATGGATCCGCAAGCGCAGCACCTTGCCCGCCTCCCGCGCCGCCGCATGGGTGCGCATGTTGATCGAACTGGCGGAATGCAGCCCCACGTAGTCGCTGTCCAGCGTCTCGGCGAACGCCAGGGTCTTGCGCGAGGCCAACGGGTGATCCGCCGGCATCAGCACCACCAGCTTGTCCCGGCGATAGGTCACGCCGGGCAGGCCTTTGGTATCGGTGTCGCTGGAACAGATGCCCAGGTCCGCAACGCCGTCAATCACACCCTGGACCACGCCATTGCTGGGCCGCTCTTCCAGGTCGGCCTTCACCTGTGGATGCAGCGCGGAAAAGTCGCGCAAGTCTTCGGGCAGGAACTGAATGATTGCCGAGAGGTTCGCCAGCATCCGCACATAACCGCGCACGCCGTGACTGTGTTCGCCCAGCTCCAGGCCCATCTTCTCGACATTGAACAGCATCTGCCGTGCATGGTGCAGCAAGGTCTCGCCGGCAGCCGTGAGCTGCATGCCCTTGGCCTGGCGCACAAACAGGCTGACGCCCAGCACCTGTTCCAGCTCCATCAAGCGCTTGCTGGCCGCCGAGACCGCGATAGCTTCACGGGCGGCGGCGCGGGTCAGCGTGCCTTCCTCATGCACTGCCACAAACAATTGCAGGGTGATCAGGTCAAGGCGGCGAACCAAGCTTTTGTGCAGCATCTAGGCGCGCTCGGTGGCCAGGCGATTGATATCGGCCTGCTCCACCACCGGCAGAGGTGCACCGTGCCGGACGGCCGAGAGCATTGCGCGGCCAACGGTTTCCGTGCTCACCACCCAGGCCGGTCGCACATGGCGCAGCAGCGACAACAACGGGCCGACCACGGTGTAGATGGACTGGTAGAGCGGGGTTTTCGAGCGCACACCGTGCAACGGCTGGATCACCCCGGGACGGAACAGGTACACCGCCTTGAACGGCAGGCGCAGCAACGCATTCTCGGTCTTGCCCTTGATCCGTGCCCACATGGTTTTGCCGGTTTCGCTGCTGTCGGTACCGGCGCCGGACACGTAGATAAAGGTCATCTGCGGGTTGAGCCGCGCCAGGGTGCTGGCGGCCACCAGCGTCAAGTCGTAGCTCAAATGGGTGTACTTGGCTTCATCCATGCCCACCGAAGAAACGCCCAGGCAAAAGAAGCAGGCATCGAAACCTTGCAGCAGATGCTCCAGGGGCTGGAAATCGAACATGTCGGCATGCAGCACCTGGTGCAGCTTGCCGTGTTCCTGGGTCAGCGCGGTACGGCCGACGGCGACGACTTCCTGCACGTCACTGGCCAGCAGGCACTCGCGCAACACGCCTTGGCCGACCATGCCGGTGGCGCCGAATAATAGAACTCTCATAAGGTTGGTTCCTAAGCGACAAGCGGTTAGCTTCATGCTGCAAGGTAGAGACAAACCCACTGGCAACTTGTAGCTTGCGGCTTGCAGCTTACTGCTCAACAGGATCTTTTGCCCCTTGAAAAGCACCACGACCCTCGCCATTGCCTGCAGCGCGGCCTTTTTGTCCCAGGTTGGCATCAGCAGTTATCTGCCCGCCGTGCCGGCGATTGCCTTGTCATTGACCGCTGCAGAGGACCAGGTGGCACTGGCCCTGGCGGTGTACTTGATCGGCATGGCGTTGCCGATGCTGCTCTGGGGCAGCCTCGGTGAGCGCCTGGGGAGAAAGCCGGTGTTGCTGGCAGCGTTGGCGTTGTATGCGCTGGCCAGTGCGGCGATTCCGTCCGCCTACAGCCTCGAATCGTTCCTCGGCCTGCGCCTGGTTCAAGGCCTCGGTGCGGGCGGTGTGTCGGTGATGGCGCGGGTGCTGGTTCGTGACAGCTTCAGCGGTGCCCTGTTGGCCAAAGGTTTGTCGTGGCTGGGCATGACGTTCGTGATCGCCCTGGGCATCGGGCAGTTTGTGGGCTCGCTGTTGCAAGTGGCGTTTGGTTGGGAGGCGATCTTTTATGGGCTGGCGGTCGCGGCTGTCGGCTTGATGATTGCGCTGCAACGGGTGGTGTTTGCAAGATTGGAAAAAGCCTCTGGACACGTCTCGGCCTGGCGCATCTACGGCACGATCCTGCGTCATCCGGCGTTCCTGCGGCCTGCGTTGGCGGGCGGTTTGGGTTACGGGGTGATCATCGCGTTCAACACCTGCGCACCGTTGATTTTGCAGGGCCATTTCGAGTGGAGCGCGGCGCAATATGGCTGGCTCGGCTGGCCAATCAGCGCGGCGTATCTGGCAGGGGCGTTGATGGTCAATCGCCTCGTCGCCCGCACCGGGCGCCTGTCGATGATGAGTTGGGGCGTGGCGTTGGTGATGTGCGGCAGCGCGACGATGTTGCTGGGCAGCCTGTTTGCCAATGGGCTGGCGATCCTGCTGTGGCTGCCGTATTGCCTGGCGGTGTTCGGCCAATCGATGAGTTATCCCATCAGCCTGTCGCTGGCCAATGATGAATCACCGGTGAGCGGCTCCTACGCCATGGCCTTGAGCGGCTTTATGCATCAGTTGATGGCGGCGGCGATCGGTGGCGTGGCCAGCCTGCTGGCGAGTCAGCAGGCCTGGCCGTTGGCGGTGTTATGCGTGGCGCTGGCGGGCGGCGCACTGCTGTGCGTCGCCATGGCCAGGACTGATCAGAACGCGCTGCGGAAGATCTCTTCAATCTGACGCTGATCCGCGCGCCGTGGGTTGGTCAGGCCGCAGGCGTCCTTCAGGGCGTTGGACGCCAGCAGCGGGATGTCCTGCAACTTGGCGCCCAGCTCCCGCAACCCGGCAGGAATTTCCACATCCTGGGACAGGCTGCGAATCGCCGCGATGGCCGCCTGGGCGCCCTCTTCCACCGACGTACCCTTGATATCTGCGCCAAGGGCCCGTGCCACATGGCTCAGGCGCTCGGCGCTGACGCTGGCGTTGAAGCTTTGCACATGAGGCAACAGCACCGCATTGCACACGCCGTGAGGCAAGTCATACAGCCCGCCCAACTGGTGCGCCATGGCGTGCACGAACCCCAGGGACGCGTTGTTGAAGGCCATGCCGGCGAGGAACTGCGCGTAGGCCATGTTCTCCCGGGCGGCCAGGTCTTTACCGTCGCGCACCGCAATCCGCAGGTTGGCGCTGATCAGCTCGATGGCCTTGATCGCGCAGGCATCGGTGATCGGGTTGGCGGCGGTGGACACGTAGGCTTCGATTGCGTGGGTGAGCGCATCCATGCCGGTGGCGGCTGTCAGGCCCTTGGGCATGCCGACCATCAGCGCCGGGTCGTTGACCGACAGCAGCGGCGTGACGTTACGGTCGACGATGGCCATTTTCACGTGGCGGGTTTCGTCGGTGATGATGCAGAAGCGGGTCATTTCGCTGGCCGTGCCGGCGGTGGTGTTGATGGCTACCAGCGGCAGTTGCGGTTTGGCCGACTGATCGACGCCTTCGTAGTCGCCGATGTGCCCGCCGTTGGTCGCACACAGGGCAATGCCCTTGGCACAGTCATGGGGTGAGCCACCGCCCAGTGACACCACGAAATCACAGGCACTCTGTTGCAGCAGCGCCAGGCCTTTTTCGACGTTCTCGACGTTCGGGTTGGGCTTGGCGCCGTCATAGATCACCGAGTCGATGTCTTGCATCGCAAGCTTCTCGGCGATCATGCTGGCCACACCTGCCTTGGCCATCCCGGCGTCAGTGACGATCAGCGCCTTGCGAAAACCGTAGTTGCGAATCGCGGTCATGGCTTCGTCGAGGCAGTCGAGGCCCATGATGTTGACGGCGGGAATGAAGAAGGTGCTGCTCATGGTGGCTAATCCTTTAAAGTCGTTATGCCTACAGCATCGACCTCGATTGCCTGCGGCATCTTGACCAGGATCAACGCCCGCTCGTGATAAAGTCACCGCCCAGCCGATTTCGAGTAGACCCGCCGCAATGAAGGATTCCCAGGATTTTGATGCCCACCTAGAAGACTGGAACGCCTTGCGCAGCAGTACCGCCATCAGCGGGATCCTGATCGGCAACGGCGCCAGCCGCGCAGTGTGGGAAGATTTTGCCTACGACTCACTGTTCGAAAACGCCCGCACCGTGGAAGAAAAACCCCTGAGCCAGTCCGAACTCAGCGTGTTTGACGCGATGCAGACCCGCAGCTTCGAGCAGGTGCTGGGTGCACTGAAAACCACCAGCCGGGTCAACAAGGCCCTGGCGGTCAGCTCGGCTGCGCCGCGTAATCGCTATTACGCGATCAAGGAAGCGCTGATCAATACGATCCACAGCGTGCATATTCCGTGGCGCCTGGTGAAGCCGTCGACACTGGCGACCCTCCATCAGGAGCTGGCGAGTTACCCGACGGTGTTCACCAGCAATTACGACCTGCTCAACTACTGGGCGATCCTGCATGCGCCGGGCATCGATGATCTGTTTCGCAGTGCCGATGCGAGCTTTGACCTGCGCAATACTGCCTGCGACACCACGCGCATTTTGTATCTGCATGGTGGCCTGCACCTGGTGCGTAACCTTGATGGTACGGCGCGTAAATTGCCGACCACTGACAGCACGTTGCTCAGCAGTTTTGCGATCAACAACACGATCAAGACGCTGGATGATGTGCCGTTGTTTGTCAGCGAGGGCAAGGTTGAGGAGAAGCTGAAGACCATTCGCAGTTCTGACTATTTGTCGTTCTGTTATGAGCAGTTGTTGGGCCATGAAGGTGGGCTATGCATCTTTGGGCATCACCTCGGCGCGCAGGATGTGCATCTGGTGCAGGCGATTCGACAGGCGAAGATCAGCACGTTGGCGATTTCGGTGTTTGGCCGCAGTGCAGGGTTTATCCAGCAGCAGAAGCGGCGTTTTGCGGAGTTGTTTGAGGGGATGGAGGTGGAGTTGCGGTTTTTTGATGCGCGTAGTCATGCGCTTGGGAATTCGGGGCTTTCGGTGCCCGTGGAGCGGTGATGGTAGTTGGGGTGAGGTGAGGTGGTGTGGGGT
>NZ_JBYSWF010000105.1:0-16132 GCF_058780865.1 Pseudomonas sp. GP01-A4 | reverse complement strand
TGGCATGCCCGTTGCAGTCCCAATCCCCAAAGGTCCCCGCACCCAATACGACTGAACCGGAGCACCCATGACCACTGAATTCTTCTGGCGCCTGCCGCTGGGCACCGACGGCCCCCAACTCACCACCGACAAACACAACCGCGGCAACCCCACCTACCGCCCCGGCAACATCGCACCAGGCCGCCTGCCCAACGGCCAACCCGACGACTTCACCTACATCGACTACATCGCTCAGGTCGCCAAAGCCGCCGAACTCGCCGGCTTCGAAGGCGCCCTGCTGCCCACCGGCCCCGAACCATGGATCGTCGCCGCCGCCCTGGCCCGAGAAACCCGGCGCATCAAATTCCTGATCGCCTTCCAGGCCACCTGGACCCTGCCCGCCTACGCCGCCCAACAAGCTGCGATCCTGCAAAACCTCAGCCGTGGCCGCTTGGAGTGGAACATCATCACCGGCGGCAACCCCGCCAGCCAGCGCGCCAACGGTGACTTCCTCGAACACGACCTGCGCTACAAGCGCACCGGCGAATTCCTCGACATCATCCAGGGCCTCTGGGAGCACGAAAAATTCTCCTACAACGGTGATATCTACCAACTGGAAAACGGCGCCCTGCCCCACGGCCTGCACCACGAACGCAAGCCCGGCGTGTACTTCTCCGGTTTCTCCGACGCCGCCCTCGACGTCGCCGCCAAACACGCCGACGTGTACCTGAACTGGGCCGAACCCCTCGACAAGCTCAAGCCACACATCGAGCGCGTGCGCGAACTGGCCGACAAACAAGGCCGCACCGTGCGCTTCGGCCTGCGGGTAGACCTGTTCGCCCGGGAGACCGAGGAGCAAGCCTGGAAAGACCTGCGTCGCCAGTTCGACAAGCTCGAAGGCAAGAGCAGCCAGGTCGCCAAGGGCTTTACCAGCGGCTCGGACTCGGTCGGCGGCGCACGCCAGACCGCGTACCACCAGAACGTCGACCGCTTCGATGACCTGATCATCGGTCCCAACCTGTGGGCCGGTTTCGCCAAAGCCAAACCGGGTCCGACCGTGGGCCTGGTCGGCAGCCACCAGAACATCGCCGAGCGCCTGGTGGAATACCGCGACGCCGGCTTCTCGACCTTCATCCTCGCCGGCAATCCACACCTGGAAGAAGCGTTGCGCATTGGCCAGGAAGTCCTGCCGCTTGTGCACCAACGCCCGGCGATCCAACCTTTGAAAGCCAGCGCCTGAACGCTGTGGGAGAACTCCTGATGACCCAACCTCTCGATACGCTCTGGTACACCCGCTGCCCCGTGCCCACCGGCCTGGGCATTGCAGTGCAAAAAGGCTGGCTGCAAGACACCGTCGGTGCCCTGGGCACCGAGGTGCAGTCGCTGCGCGAGTCCGATGACAAGGCGGTGCGCGAATCGCACTTCGATCACACCCTGCGCAATTCGGTACGCCATGGCGGCAATATCCCGGCGATCTGGGCCCGCGCCCAAGGCCGGGAAACCCGAGTGATCGGGTTGTCGTGGGCAGATGAAGTGCAACTGATCCTGACCCGCCAGGACAGCGGCATCAAAACCGTCAAGGACCTCAAGGGCCGTACTTTCGGCCTGCCGGACTGGGCCGGCGCACAGATCGACTTCACCCGCGCCCAGGCCCTGCGCGGGCTGGAAAACGCGTTGTCACTGGAAGGCCTGAAAGTCGGCGACGTGAAGCTGAAGAACTTCCGCTACGGCGGCACCTTCAGCGATACCCCGGTGCGCAATATCGCCGGTACGCCAGTCACGCAAAAAGTCAGCGAACGCAACCTGGAGCTGATCGGCCTGCTGCGCGGTGAAGTCGATGCGATCTTCCTCAAGGGCGCCCACGCCGCCCAACAGGCTCATGATTTCGGCCTGCACACGGTGATCGACACCGGCTCGCACCCGGACCCGCTGATCCGCAGCAACAACGGCACGCCGCGCACCCTGGCGGTAGACCTGAACCTGCTGGAAAACCACTTCGACGTAGCCACCGGCATTCTTGACTCGGTCCTGCGCGCCGAGCAATGGGCCCACACCCACTCGGAGGAAACCCGGCGCTACCTGGCCCAGGAAACCAACAGCAGTGAGTATTGGGTCACCGCCGCCTACGGCAACGACGCCCACTTGCGCCTGCGCACCGAACTTGATGAACAGGCAATTGCCGCGCTGCAGGACTTCACGCATTTCCTGCACCGCTGGCGCTTTATCCCGAAAAGCTTCGACGTGCGTGAATGGATTGATGCACGGCCGCTGGAAGCACTCTTGAACGGCAAAACCGCGCTGGCAGGCTAACCCCTGTAGGAACCGGCTTGCCGGCGATGACGGCCTTCAATGGGGTATTGACCTTTCGGGCCTCATCGCCGGCAAGCCGGGCTCCTGCAAAGGTTTCCTATTTCATGGATTTGAACGAAGACCCTTATGAGCAAACCACTCGATACTCTCTGGTACACCCACAGCCCGGTTCCCACCGGCCTTGGCATTGCTGTGCAGTCCGGTCGCCTGGCCGAGGCGTTCCTGCCTTTTGGCACCAATATCCAGTCGTTGCGCGAGTCCACGGAACGGGAAGTTCGCGAGGCGCATTACGACCATCACCTGAAAAACTCGGTGCGCCACGGCGGTAATATCCCGGCGATCTGGGCCTACGCCAGTGGCGTGGAAACCCGGGTGCTGGGGCTATCGTGGAGCGATGAGGTGCAGTTGATCCTGACCACCGCCGAGAGCGGTGTGCGCAGCGTGCGCGACTTGAAAAACCGGCGCTTCGGCCTGCCGAAATGGGCCAACGTGCAGATCGACTTCACCCGTGCCCAGGCCCTGCGCGGCCTGGAAAACGCCCTCAAGCTCGAAGGCCTGGAAGTCTCGGACGTAGAGCTGGTGGACTACCCCTACGGCGGCACCTACAGCGACAACCAGGTGCAATACGTCTACGGCTCCCCGGCGAGCCTTGGGGTGAGCCGCTTCAGCCGGCGCAACAACGAACTGATCGGCCTGCTGCGCGGTGATATCGACGCGATCTTCCTCAAGGGTGCCCACGCCGTGCACCTGGCCAACGAGTTCGGCCTGCATGTGGTGGTGGACACCGGTTCGCACCCGGACCCGCTGATCCGCTCCAACAACGGCACGCCACGCACCCTCACGGTGGACATCAACCTGCTGCAGGAGCACTTCGACGCCAGCGTGAAAATCGTCGACACCGTGCTGCGCACCGAGCAATGGGCCTGGGCCAATCCGGACGAGACCCGGCGCTTCCTGGCACAGGAACTCAACACCAGCGAGTACTGGGTAACCGCGGCCTACGGCGAAGATGCCCATCGTCGGCTGCGTACCACGCTCGATTCGCGCTCCATCGAAGCCTTGCAGGATTTCACCGATTTCCTGCATCGCTGGAACTTCATTCCACGGCGCTTCGATGTGCGCGACTGGATTGATTTCAGCGTGCTGGAAAAGGTCATCGGCTCCACCTCCCGCGTGGCTGTTTGACCTCCCCCACGTAGCAGCTGTCGAGCCCCGGCGAGGCTGCGTTTGCGGTGTGTCAGATACACCGTTTACGCAGCCTCGCCGGGGCTCGACAGCTGCTACGGCAACACCTCCCCTGCTGCTCCAGCAGCACCCTCCAAGCAACTTCTGCTGAATCTTCGACAGGCTTTTCAAGCGGCCTTCGGCTGCGCTTCCAATGGTTCGAAAACGCCCTTTTCCTTAATTTTTTAATCGTTATATATCAATAACTTACAAACATGTATCGACCCTGAAATCTGCTTGGCACGATCTCTGCTCTAGCCCCTTCAAGGAAACTTTTCCGGGGGAGATTTCATGCACACACTTAATCCAATCACCAAGGGCCTATGGCTCGCTTTACTGCTGGCAGGCGGCACCGCCAGCGAACCTCTATTGGCCGCCGACGCTGCCGAAAACGACGCCGGCAAAACCGAACCGTCGCTGAAGACCGTGACCGTCACCGCACAACACCGGGAAGAAACCCTGCAAGAGGTTCCGGTCGCGGTGTCGGCGGTACAAGGCACCAGCATCATTGCCGACGGCGTGCGGTCGATGGGCGATATCACCACCTTCATTCCCAACGCCTCGGCGAAAAACCCCGACGGCGACGGGCGCCCGCGCTGGTACATCCGTGGCCTGGGCACCGGCGACACCGGCGCGGCCACTGTGTACCCGGTGGGCATCTACGCCGATGACGTGTACCTGAACGCACCGATTGCCGGTGGCGGCCCGCTGTTTGACCTCGAACGCATCGAGATCCTGCGCGGCCCCCAAGGCACGCTGTATGGCAAGAACACCACGGCCGGCGCGGTGAATATCATCTCGAAGAAACCGACCTTCGACACCGACGGCTATGGCACGATCGGTTTTGGCAGCAAGAACGAACGCATCGTCAATGGCGCCATCGGCGGCACCCTGGTTCCGGAAAAACTCGCGGCGCGGATCTCGCTGTACTCCGAGGAACGCGACGGTTTCCAGAAAAACCTGATCGACGATCACACCTACGGCGACGTCAACAAAAAGGCCGTGCGCCTGCAATTCTTCGCCCAGCTCAACCCGGACCTGGACGCGCTGTGGAAGATCCACAGCCGCGAGTTCAAGGGCGACGGCGCCAACGGTGCGCTGACCCTCGGCCGCTACTACAACGTGGGCTACACCCGCCCCGCCGGGCGCAATATTGCGCTGAACGTGGACGACGACTCCAAGCTCAACCATGACGGTACTTCGCTGACCCTCAACTGGCACCTGGGCGACTACATCCTCACGTCCATCAGCGCCTACGACTACATCCGCGGCCAGTCCAGTGGCGATGCCGACTACACGCCCTACGAGGTCAACGGCACCTCTACCGCCGACAACAAATACACCCAGTACTCCCAGGAAATCCGCCTGGCCTCGCCCCAGCAGGAAACCCTGCGCTGGTTGGCCGGCGCGCACTATTTCCATGAAGACCTGGACAGCAGCGCCGGACGCTTTATCGCCCCGGGCCCGACACCCAATGGCACCGGCTCGAACCAGGTCAACGGCGCGACGGACTTTCGCGACCTCAATTACAACCACACCACCGACAGCTACGCGCTGTTCGGCAACCTGACCTACGACCTCACCGACAACTTCAGCGTGACCGGTGGCCTGCGCTGGACCCAGGAAAAGAAAGACATCGACCTCAACCTCACTCAGTTGACGCGCGCCACCGCCAATGGCCCGCTGATTCCCCTGGGCGGCGTCGGTACCAACGGCAACCGCCAGGAAGACAAGACCTGGGAAGCCTGGACCTATGACCTGACCCCGGAATACCGGATCAACGACAACGTGCGGGTGTTCTTCCGCTATGCCCACGGCTTCCGCTCGGGCGGCTTCAACACCGGGCTGTCCACCAGCCTGTCGCAGCTGACCACGGTGGACCCGGAACAACTCGATGCCTACGAATTCGGCGTGAAGTCCGAGTGGTTCAACCATCGCCTGACGGCCAACGCGAACATCTTCTACTACGACTACTCGGACATTCAGGTCAACCTGCTGACCGTCAACAACGGCGTACTGACCACCGCGCTGACCAACGGCGCCAAGGGCAAGGTCAAGGGCGCCGAGCTGGAACTGGAAGGCCAACCCACCGACTACCTGCACCTGCGGGCGGCGATTTCGTTCCTGGATACCGAATACACCGACTTCAAAAACACCAACCCCAACACCGGTGCGGTCACGGGTGACTACAGCGGCAACAGCTTCGTGCGCTCGCCGCGCAACGTGGTGTCGCTGGGTGGCGACTACACCATCCCGCTGGAAATCGGCGGCAAGCTGGTGGCCGGTGCCGACGTGAGTTTTCGCGACAAGGAATACTTCCTCGCCGACCGCCAGAGCAGCGCCGACAAGGACTTGAGCCAGCCGCACTACACCTTGGCCAACAGCCGCCTGACCTGGTACAGCGCCGACGAAAAACTCAGCGTCACCGGGTTTGTGAACAACCTCACCGACCGCCGCTATCAGGTGCATGGCCGGCCGAACGGCGGGCTGGGGCAGTACGTGATCACTTACGGCGACCCACGCACCGTGGGGCTGAGCGTGACCAGCCGCTTCTAACTTCAGCCGCCGGACACTATTCACCAAACGCCGGAGATCAAATGTGGGAGCTGGCTTGCCTGCGATAGCGGTGGGTCAGCCAACCATTATGTGGCTGTGCCGCCATCATCGCAGGCAAGCCCGCTCCCACAGTTGACCTTCTTTGTTTGAGCCATAGCGCCCGGCCGCCATCGTCAACACGCTTCGAAAGGACCTTTCTATGTTCCAACGTACTCCGTTGGCCGGCGCCATCGCGCTGGTCATGGGCAGCCTTGCCGTGCCTGCTGTAGCCGCCGATGCGCAGCCCACTGCCAAGACCGACAAGCTCGACACCGTGGTGGTACTCGGCACCCGCCGCAGCGACGTCACCGCCCTGCAAAGCGCCGCACCGGTAGATGTGCTGAGCGGCGAGCAATTGCAGCAAACCGGCGCTGCCGACCTGTCCGGCGCACTGACCGCACTGTCGCCGTCCTTCAGCTTCCCGCAGTCGCCCCAGGGTGCATTTGCCGGTTCCATCGCCCAGGGCGCCTCGCTGCGCGGCCTGGCTTCCGACCAGGTGCTGGTATTGGTGGATGGCAAGCGCCGCCACACCAGCGCCAACATCACCCGCCAGAGCCTGGCCAACGGTCGTGGCGCGGCAGCGGTGGACTTGAGCCTGATCCCGTTGAGCGCGATCGACCACGTGGAGATCCTGCGTGACGGCGCCGCCGCTCAATACGGCTCCGATGCGATTGCCGGGGTGATCAACATCGTGCTCAAGCAAAAGGACGACGGCGGCAACGTCGGCTACCGTTTCGGTGGCTACAACAAGGGCGATGGCATGCAGCGCAAGTACAGCGGCTGGAAAGGCTTCGAACTGCCGAATGACGGTTTCCTGACTTTGAGTTTCGATGCCGGCAGCCAGGACCCGGCCAGCGACACCAACCCGGACAACCGAATCTTTTATCGCGGCGACACCAGCGTGAACACGCCGCGCGAGCAGAACAACCGCTATCGCACCTGGAACTGGGGCTCCAACAGTGTCTCCGACCAGTACAACTTCCTGGCCAACGGCGAGATGGGTGTGGGCGAAGGATTGACCGCCTACGGGTTCGCCACCTATTCCCACAAGAACACCGACTCCACCGGTTTTTTTGACCCGCCCACCGCGCTGTACAACAACTACGGCAGCGTTTCCTTGCAGCGTTATCCGGACGGCCGTTTGCCGATCACGCGCTACACCCTGGAAGACTATGCCGCCACCGGTGGCCTGCGGTACGAAAACGAGCAACTGGGCAAGTTCGACCTGGCGCTTAACCACGGCACCAACATCGTCAAGTCCACCGACTACAACGCGATCAACCCCAGTTGGGGCACCAACAGCCCGGCGACGATCTACACCGGCGAGCGCAAGAACGACCAGACCAACGTGACCCTGGATTGGGTGCGGGACTTCCCCACCGACTTGCTGTTCAAGCCGCTGACCGTCTCCGCAGGCCTGGCCTGGCGCCAGGAAAATTACCAGTTGAGCGCAGGCGCGCCGGCCGCCTCGCAGAACGGCCCGCTGTTCAACACCGTTGACCCGGTGACCGGACGCCGGCTCACCGGGTATTACTCGGGTATCACCCCGGTGGATGCCGACTCGCTGCAACGCAAGGTGCTGGGCGCGTATCTGGATGTCGAAGGCCAGGTCACCGAGAAGTTCCAGGCCGGTGTCGCAGTGCGTACCGAGCACTATTCGGACTTTGGCGACACCACCAACGGCAAGCTGTCGCTGCGCTACGACTTCACCCCGCAGATCGCCGCACGGGCCAGCGCCAGCACCGGCTATCGCGCACCGTCCCTGGCGCAGAGCGGCATGTCGTCGTTCAGTGTGCAGGTGGTGGAACAGCCGCCGGGCAGCGGCAACTACGTCGAGGTGCAGCAGCGCACCTTGCGCGCCAACAGCCCGGAAGCCCAGGCCCTGGGCGGCACACAGCTCAAGCCCGAGGAGTCGACCAACTACTCGCTGGGCCTGGTCTGGCAACCGCTGGACAACGCATCGGTGACGGTGGATGCCTACCGCATCAACATCAACAACCGCATTACCCTTTCCGACCAATTGCCGGCCTCGGTGGTCTCGCCGATCTTCGCCGGGACGCCTTACGCCAATATCCAGAGCGCGGCGTTCTACACCAACATCGCCGACACCCGCACCGACGGTATCGAACTGACCGGCAACTACAAACTCGACCTGCAGCAATGGGGCCGGGTGAACTTCAACGCCGGCTATGCGCGTAATCGCACGCAAATCACCGACCTGCGCAACGTCGGCAACATCGCGGGCAACCAGATCATCGGCCGCACCACCCAAGGCCTGATCGAGCACGGCACCCCGGACTACAAGCTGACCCTCAGCGCCAACTGGGCCTATGAAAAGTGGGGAGTCACCGTGGCCCAGCGCCGTTATGGCGAATGGAAAAGCCTCAACGCCGCCAACCCGAACCTCGACCAGACCTTCAGCCCGCAATGGGTCACCGACCTGGACGTGTCCTACAACCTTGGCAAGGGGATCAAGCTTTCAGCCGGTGCGACGAACCTGTTCAACACTCACCCGGACAAGGCTTCCGGCGCGCAGTTGTACGGTGTGCCGATCTACTCGATCACCAGTCCTGAAGGCGCCCAGGGTGCGTTCTACTACACCAGTGTGAGCTACGACTTCTGAGGTAATTGCTGATGGGGTGTTGCTGCAGCAGCACCCCATTGTTGGCCAGGCATCATTCGGGCATTCGGATGTACACCCATCCATTGTGGGAGCTGGCTTGCCTGCGATGACGGTGGATCAGCCAGCCTCAATGTTTACTGGCCACCGTCATCGCAGGCAAGCCAGCTCCCACATTTGGCCTTCATTGTTCTCCCCTGTTGTGTTCACTGGCACATGTCTTGCGATAGCCCCCGGGTACTTCGCTGAAATAAGACCCGCCATGCGCCCTTACCGATTGCTCACTGCCCTGACCTGGCTCATCTCGCCGCTGGCCCTGCTCGCCACCTGGACGCTGGTGGCGCACCTCGGGATCTTCCCGCGCAACCTGCTGGTACCGCCGGCCCAGGTCCTGCAAACCTTTGAAGAACTGCTCGCCAGCGGCGAACTCGCTGAACACCTGGGCAACAGCCTGTCCCGGCTCGGTCTGGGCTTTGGCATCGGCTCGCTGTGCGGCCTGGCCTTCGGGGTGCTGATGGCCCTGTCAAAGAACGTCGAGGTGTATTGCGCCCCGCTGTTCCACACCTTGCGCCAGATCCCCAGCATCGCGCTGATCCCGATGTTCGTGCTGCTGTTCGGCATTGATGAAACCTTCAAGATCATCATCGTCGCCAAGACCGCATTTTTCCCGGTGGCCCTGGCCGCCAGCGAAGGCGTCAAGGGCATTCCCCGCAGCTACTTCGAAGTGGCCGACGTGTACCGCCTGCGCTGGCCGACCTTCGTCTGGCGCATCGCCCTGCCCGCTGCCGCGCCGCCGATCATCACCGGTTTTCGTATCAGCCTGACCCGCGCCTGGGTGGTGCTGGTGGCCACCGAACTGCTGGCGGCCGACAGCGGCCTGGGGCAGATGATCGAGATGGCCCGGCAGATGCTGCGCATCGACGTGGTGATGGTGGGTGTGGTGGTCACCGGGCTGATTGGTTTTGCCCTCGACTTTGGCTTTCGTTCACTGGAACAGCGGCTGTTTCGCTGGCAGACCCGCTAGGAGCCCGGCATGACCCTCTTGAAAAAATCCCGCGGCCTGTTGCTGCCGCTGCTGTTGATCCTCGCCTGGGAATACGCCTCGCGCCAGGACGCGGCCGGCGCCTACGCCTTTGTGCCGCTGTCGGCGATCGGCTCGGCGTTGCTGGAAATGCTCGGTAACGGCGAGTTGCTGGTCAACCTGCTGGCCAGCCTGGCCCGCACCAGTGGCGGCCTGGCCCTGGGCATCCTGTTCGGCGTGGTGCTGGGGGTGCTGATGGCGCTGTCGAGTGTGGCCAACCGTTTGATCGGCCCGCTGTTCCATTCGATTCGCCAGGTGCCGATGCTGGGCTGGATCCCGTTGATTGCCATGTGGTTCGGCAACGGCGAGCTCTCCAAGGTGCTGATCGTCAGCCTCGCGGCGTTCTACCCGATGGTGCTCAACACCTACCAGGGCTTCAGCCATGTGGAGCAGCGTTATCGTGAAGTCGGCCAGGTGCTGGTGCTCAGCCCGGTGCAGCAGTTCGTGCACGTGCTGTTGCCGGCGGCGTTGCCGAGCATCGCCACCGGCGTGTTGCATGCCCTCGCCTTCGCCTGGGTAACGGCGATCGGCAGTGAGCTGTTCCTGTCCTCCGGCGCCGGCCTGGGCAACCTGATGATGAATGCCGAGGCTGGATCGCGCATGGAAGTGATCGTGCTCAGCGTGCTGTGCATCGGCCTGCTGGGCTACCTGATGAACCTGCTGTTTACCCGCCTCAGCCGCCACGTGCTGCGCTGGCGCAATATTCGTTGAAGGCCATGAACATGAACGCAATCGCCCACCACGCCCTCCACACCGCCGTGCAGACCGGCGCCCTGCAGATTCGCGGCCTGAACAAGGCCTATCGGATCGAAGGCAAGCCGCTGCCGGTGTTGCACAACATCAACCTCGACGTGCGGCCAGGGGAGTTTGTCAGCATCGTCGGCGCCAGCGGCTGCGGCAAATCCACCTTGCTGCGCCTGATTGTCGGGCTGGAGGCCGAGTACGAAGGCGATATCCTGCTGGACGGCCAGCGCATCGCCGCGACCAGCCTGGAGCGCGGCATTGTGTTCCAGGATCACCGCCTGTTCCCGTGGATGACCGTCAGCCAGAACATCGCCCTGGCCCTGAAAAACCACAACCTGCCCCAGTCCGAAAAGGATCGGCAAGTGGCCGAACATATCGCTCTGGTCAACCTCACCGGCTTTGAAAACGCCTACCCGCACCAGCTCTCCGGCGGCATGGCGCAACGTGCTGCAATCGCCCGGGCACTGATCAATAAACCCAAGGTACTGTTGCTCGATGAACCACTGGGCGCCCTCGACGCCCTGACCCGTGTGCACCTGCAGCGGGAGCTGCAACGGATCTGGGTGCAACAGCGCTGCACGGTGATCATGGTCACGCATGACATCGAAGAGGCGCTGTACCTGGGTGACCGGGTGATCGTGATGGACGCCCACCCGGGGCGGATCAAGCATGAAATCCGGGTGGACTTGCCACATCCGAGGGAGCGCAGTTCGCCGGTCTTGCAGGGCTACAAGGACCGGTTGCTGGAAGAGCTGATCGGGCACTGAAGACAGTGGGCATGCCGATCTTTACATTTTGTATAGTTATGGATATTTTATCCAGACAGCAAATGCAATGCGCTCGTGCCCGGTTCATTTTCAGAGGTCCTTTCCATGCAACTGTCTTCGTACCATGACGTGATCAAAGCCGCCGAACGCCTGGAAGGCTTCGCCAACCGCACGCCGGTGTTCACCTCGCGCACCCTCGATGCCGAGACCGGCGCCCAGGTGTTCATCAAATGCGAAAACCTGCAACGCACCGGTTCATTCAAGTTTCGCGGTGCGTTCAATGCGCTTTCCCGGTTTGACGAGGCGCAGCGCAAGGCCGGTGTAGTGGCGTTTTCCTCGGGCAATCACGCCCAAGGCATCGCACTGGCCGCCCGTCTGTTGCAGATGCCGGCCACCATCGTAATGCCCACCGACGCCCCGGCTGCCAAGGTCGCCGCCACCCGGGAATACGGCGCGACCGTGGTGTTCTACGACCGTATCACCGAAGACCGCGAGCAGATCGGCCGCACCCTGGCCGAGCAGCACGGCATGACGTTGATCCCCTCCTACGACCACCCGGACGTGCTGGCCGGCCAGGGCACTGCCGCCAAGGAGCTGCTGGAATTCACCGGCCCACTGGATGCCTTGTTTGTCGGCCTGGGCGGTGGCGGCATGCTCTCCGGTACGGCATTGGCCACCCGTGCCTTGTCACCTGATTGCCTGCTGTACGGGGTCGAGCCCGAAGCCGGGAATGACGGCCAGCGCTCCTTCCAGACCGGCAGCATCGTGCACATCGACACGCCCGCGACCATCGCAGACGGCGCCCAGACGCAGCACCTTGGCAATCACACCTTCCCGATCATCCGCGAGAACGTGAATGACATCCTTACGGTCTCGGACGCCGAGTTAGTGGAGTCGATGAGGTTCTTCATGCAACGCATGAAGATGGTCGTGGAGCCCACCGGTTGCCTCGGCCTTGCGGCCTTGCGCAACCTCAAGCAGCAGTTCCGGGGCCAGCGCGTGGGCATCATCGTGACCGGTGGCAACGTCGATATCGAGAAGTACGCGAGCCTGCTAAAGGGCTAAAACCTCCAACAAGAAAATACTGTGGCGAGCGTGCTTGCCACATGGCTTCCTGCTGCCTGCAATTTCTGCCGCCTATAAAAAATGCCCGGGTGTTCCCTGAGCGTTAACAACAAGAGGTGCTTATGAAAAATCGTTACCTGGCCCGGGCCATTGTGATTGCGATCATCCTTGGCGTGCTGGTGGGGGCCGTGCTGCATGCCCAACTGGACACCGACACCGCCAAGACCATCGCGGCTTACTTCAGCATGGTCACCGACGTGTTTTTGCGCCTGATCAAGATGGTCATCGCGCCGCTGGTGCTGGCGACGTTGATCAGTGGCGTGGCGAGCATGGCCGACAGCGGTTCCATCGGCCGTGTCGGGTTGAAGGCGATGACCTGGTTTTTGATTGCGTCCGTGGTATCGCTGCTGATCGGTTTGACATTGGCCAATCTGTTTCAGCCAGGCGCGGGGCTCAACCTGAGTGTGGCGGCCAACGGCAACAGCGGTTTGAACACCGCCAGCTTCAACCTGTCGGGTTTTTTGTCCCATGTATTCCCCCGCAGCATCGTCGAGGCCATGGGCAACAATGAGGTGCTGCAAATCGTGGTGTTTTCGTTGTTCTTCGGCGCAGCGCTGGCGTTCGTCAAGGGCAGCGCCAGGTCGCCGATCCTGCACGTGCTGGAAGAACTGACCCAGGTGATGTTCCGCATCACCGAATACGTGATGGTGATCGCGCCGCTGGCGGTGTTTGCCGCAATTGCCGCCACCATCAGCCTGTACGGGCTGGGGATGGTGGTCAGCTTTGGCAAGTTGATCGCGCAGTTCTACCTGGGCCTGGCGGTGCTGTGGCTGGTGATCAGCGGCGTGGGTTACCTGGCGCTGGGCGCCCGTTTCAAACAGCTGTTGCAGTTGCTGCGCAGCCCGGTTTTGCTGGCGTTCTCCACCGCCAGCAGCGAGGCGGCCTACCCCAAGACCATCGCAGCCCTGGACAGCTTCGGCTCGCCCAAGCGCATCAACAGTTTTGTGCTGCCCCTGGGTTACTCGTTCAACCTCGACGGTTCGATGATGTACCAGGCGTTTATCGTGATGTTCATCGCCCAGGCCTATGGCATCGAGATGAGCTTCGGCCATCAAGTAATGATCCTGCTGACCTTGCTCGTCATCAGCAAAGGCACCGCCGGCGTGGCGCGCGGCTCACTGGTGGTGCTCGCGGCGGGCCTGCCGATGGTCGGCCTGCCGGAAGCCGGTTTGCTGCTGATCCTCGCCGTGGACCCGATCCTCGACATGGGCCGTACCGCCACCAACGTGTTCGGCTGCGGCGTGGCCACGGCGGTGATTGGCCACGGTGCCACCGATGAACAACCTGCTCCCCTTCCCTCCCTTGCTTGAGAACTGCCGATCATGAAGATTCACCACACAGCCACTGCCTCCCAGCCTGCCGGTCACTACTCCCAGGCCGTAAGCCACCAGGGCACGCTGTACATCTCCGGTCAATTGCCGGTGAGCCCTGACGGGCGTCATAACCTCGAGGCTTCGTTTGCCGAACAGGCTCAAGTGGCCCTGGACAATCTGTTGGCGATTTTGAAGGCCGCAGGCGGCTCACCCGCAGACCTGGTGAAAGTCACGGTGTACGTGGTGGGGGTAAAACACTGGCCTGAATTTGATGGCTTGTACGCCGCTGCGCTGGGGGATCACCGCCCGGCCCGCGCGGTGGTGCCGGTGCCGGAACTGCACCACGGCTATCTGATTGAAATCGAAGCCGTGGCGCGCTCGGCATAGGTCATTTGGCGTAGGTGTAGACCGCCGCCCGCGAGACCCCAAGGTGTGAGGCAACCGTTTCCATGGCACGCCGGATGTCCATCACGCCGGCTTCTTTCAGCTCTTGCATCAGCAGGCGCCGGTCGGCGGCCTTGAGGGCTCGTGGGGTGGTCGCCAGGCGTGCGGCGAACTGGTCGATGCGCGCACGAATGGCGTCCGCACCGGACGGGTCGAGAGACTCGGCGGGCCGATCGCCGCTGACCGAGCCGAACTGTTCCAGCATGCCCTGCAAGCCACGGAACAACGAGAGGTCGACGTTCATGCACAAGGCCGCCACGTACTTGCCGGTGGAGTCCTTGATGCCGATGGAAGTGCTCTTGACCTGACGCCCGTCGGCGAACTGGTTCTGGTAGTTGGCGATCACCTGCGGGTACTCGGGATCGGCAATCCGTGCCAGGCCCAGCTCGGTGGCCGGGTCACCCGGCTGGCGCCCGGAGAGGTTGTTGTGGATGGCCATGATTGCGTGCTGCGGGTCGCGCAGGTCGTGCAGCACGACCTCGCAAAACGGGCTGAAGGTCTTGCTCAGGCCTTCGGCAATCTGTTCGAGCTGGCTGATCAAGGCCGCTTGTTCGGGAGTGTGTTTTTTCATTCAGACAACATATCCAGTACTGGATAGACCGTCAATTTACCTTTTGGAGTGTGCACGATGGAAACCCCGACAGCTTTGCTGGATGTGAGCCGGATGCAGCGCAATATCCTGCGTATGCAGCAGCGTGCCGATGACTTGGGTGTGAGCTTGCGGCCCCATGTGAAGACCCATAAATGTGCCGAGGTGGTGGCGGCGCAAATCGCTGCCGGGGCCACGGGGATTACGGTTTCGACGTTGAAGGAGGCCGAGTATTTTTTCGACCTCGGCATTCGGGACGTTCTGTATGCGGTGGCGATGGCGCCGCATAAATTGCCTCAGGCGTTGGCGTTGCGTCTTCAGGGGTGTGCGCTGACGCTGATCACCGACAGCCTTGCCGGGGCCCGGGCGATTGTCGAGTTTGGTGCGCTGCAGGGTGAGGTTTTTGCGGTGCTGATTGAGATTGACTGTGATGGGCACCGGTCCGGGGTGAAGCCTCAGGATCCGCTGTTGCTGGAGATCGCCAGGCTGCTGTATGGCGGCGGGATGCTTGCCGGGGTGTTGACTCATGCCGGGGAAAGTTACGGGCTGGATACGCCTGAGGCGTTGCGGGCGATTGCCGAGCAGGAACGGGCGCGCTGTGTTGCAGCGGCCGAGGTGATTCGGGGGGCGGGGTTGCCTTGCTTGCAGGTGAGTGTGGGTTCGACGCCCACGGCGCTGTCGGCGGTGAGCCTGGAGGGTGTGACTGAGCTGCGGGCTGGGGTTTATGCGTTTTTTGATTTGGTGATGCATAACGTTGGGGTGTGCCGCATTGATGAGCTGGCGTTGAGTGTGCTGACTACGGTGATCGGGCATCAGGTGGAAAAGGGCTGGATCATTACCGACGCGGGGTGGATGGCGATGAGTCGGGATCGTGGGACGCAGTCGCAGAAGCGGGATTTTGGTTATGGGCAGGTGTGTACCGAGGGTGGCGAGGTGATTGAGGGGTTGCTGGTGGGCAGCGCGAATCAGGAGCATGGGGTGGCTTGGTTCGACGGGGTGGCGGTGGATGTGGTTGAGCGGTTTCCGCTGGGGACGCGGCTGAGGGTTTTGCCTAACCATGCGTGTGCTACGGGGGCGCAGTTCGGCAGCTATGGCGCGCTGCTGGAGAATGGTGAGGTGCAGGTTTGGGAGCGGTTGCGGGGGTGGTAGATCGGGGGCATATCCGTTATTTGGGTGATGGCCGATATTGGTTCCGCTCTTACAGCGGCCTGAAAGCCGGCTTGAGTGTTAAAAGCCAAATCAGAAGCTAAAGCGGGCACGGTCCTCTGTAGGAGCTGGCTTGCCGGCGATGGCATCAACTGGGTGTACCTGATGCACCGAGGTGTCTGCATCGCCGGCAAG
>NZ_JBYSWF010000104.1:0-16362 GCF_058780865.1 Pseudomonas sp. GP01-A4 | reverse complement strand
GGTTGGGGGTGAGGGTCCAGAGTACGTTGATCAGTTTGTAGTACTGGAACACCGACTTGCCCTGGCTCTGCTGGGCAAAATTGGCCTGCACCGCGCCGTTAAGCGCCTGCAGTTCAGTGGGCAGCGGATGTTCCCGGGTGGTCTGCACGGGTTGGTCCCGTGGAAACGGCTCGGTGCAGTCGCGGTCCGGATGCTGCTGCTTGCACTGGATACGCGCAACGTTCGGCGTGCATTCGGGGCCGGTGCCGCAGTTCGGGTTGTTGAAGGCAAAGCTGTCGGGCGGCGTTTGTTGTGGCGGCACCTGGTTGGGTTCCGGCACGTTGTCCACTTGCTCGAAGGTGGTCCAGATGAAGTTGGGCGAGGCCTGGGTCTTGTTGATGATATGCAGGCCCACCAGGCCCACCACCTGCTGGGTGCACTGCAAGGTGGCCGGGTTTTTGAGCCAGGCGACGGTGGTCAGGTAACGTCCGTATAGCTCGGGTTTGCCGGTGAGGATTCGCCATGCTGCCTTGACCTCCAGAGCTCCCAGTTGCTCCTGCGGCACCGGGTTGGGCGGCAGCGAGCGCATGGGTTCACCGATGGGCAAGGACAGCCCGCCGGGGTTCTGGTTGTCGAGGTTCTGCGCGACTTTCAGCTGGTTGGCCGCGTCGTACAGCCCTTTGCTGACGATGTAGTCGAACTCGGCCTTGCCCACCTTGCGTTCAAAAAACACCAGGTTCTGCGACTGGTCCGTCAGCCAGCCGCCGGAGGCCTCCATGATCGGGTCCGGAATCGAGGCCAGGGTGCCGCTGGACAGGTGAAACCCATGCCGCGCGTTGATCGCGCTTTCGGAGGTGGCGGTCATGAACTTGCGCGCCCCCACCGACATCGCCCTGAGGCTGCCCTGGGTGCTGCAATTGGACGGCACCAGGGTTTGCACGCCCCAGCCGGTGGGCACGGGCGCGCCGGGCAGGAAGATATCGTTGGCGTCCTTGTAGCTGGCCCATACCGGCGCCACACTCATCGGCTGGCCGGAGGCAGTCGGTACGCCGAATTGCGCCAGGGTACTGTTCATGTCCGGCTCACCCGCGAGGGCAGGTGTGGCTGGCCAACCGGGATTCACCGGCCAGTTCAGGGCAATGAACAACTGCCAGCCAAAGCAATTCATGAAGCTCTGGCCGGTGGCGTTGAAGTTGTTGATCGGCAGGAAGCCGCCGCTTTTCGGGTTGAACACCAACTGTTGCTGCACGCAAGCGTCGGCGTCGGAAGTGGGGGATGCGTAGGCGGCCTGCATGGCGAACAGGCTCAGCACCACACTGGTCAGCAGCGATAAAACACTCAAGCGTAACCTGGACATCATCGCGCTCCTTGCAAGCAGGTAAAGCCGCACCCTGGGTGGGTGCGGCTGATGGGCTGTATCAGTCAGGCGCCAGGCACCAGCGCCAATCCGGATTCCCATGGGTGTTCCGCCGCGCTGGGGTTATCGGCT
Organism: Pseudomonas sp. GP01-A4; assembly: GCF_058780865.1. NCBI lineage: Bacteria > Pseudomonadati > Pseudomonadota > Gammaproteobacteria > Pseudomonadales > Pseudomonadaceae > Pseudomonas > Pseudomonas sp. GP01-A4. The sequence continues at coordinate 14,894 of NZ_JBYSWF010000104.1, read as the reverse complement.
TCGCCCGGGTTGAGGGCGCGCACTGTCACCAGCCCCGGTGCGGCAGTGGGGCTTACGGTGATGGTCAGCAGGTAGCCCTGGGTGCCACCGGAGTTGGTTTGCCCGGGGATGGCCGAGGCATCCGGCAGGAACTTTGTGACCTGCGCCGTCACCCCAGGATTGGAGAATTGCACCCGCGCCGTCTCGGCGGTGGTCTTGAGGTCGGCGCCTTGCACCACCAGGGCAAACTGCCCGCTGGTGCCGGGTGCCAGCCAGGCCGGCAGGTCGGTGGGTGACTGCCCGTAGAACAGGTCCAGCGGCAGCAGCTGTACCGGCCAGGGTTGCACGCCGTTGACCCGGTCCGTCACGCACGGGCAGGAATCCGGCGTCGGGCTGATGGGCGTGGTTGTCACACTCAGGCCCACCAGCAACTGCTGGGCAATCACCCACACGTAGTCGATCGGCTGGCCGCTGATGGTGATGTCGTTGATCGAGAACCCGGCGCTGACCGGCACTTCAAACACCGCTTGCAGAATCTGGTCGGAGCCGTTGGCGGCGGACTTGGCGGTGCCACGGGTGATTTTCCAGTACTGGCTGACGTCCTGGCCCTGGGGGCCTTTCCACGCCGAGAAGTCGGTGGGTTGTTGCAGGTACAGGCCGATGGGGTTGGTCAGCGACAGCCGGTTGTTCACTGCCACGCTGTTGGCCGAGAAACCGATATGCGGATCGGAGTTGCGGTAGTTCTGCCCGTATTGCGCGCAGCAGATCAATGCCTGGGAATTCTGGCTGCTGCTCAATGGCCGCAGGATGGTCGCCGCGGCAGCCAGGTACACCTCGGCGCTCAGGGTGTTGGGGCCGGAGGTCAGGTGCATCGCGCCGCCGTACTGGCCAGGCACACAGGCGGTGCCGGCGTTCCATTTGTTGACGGTGTCGTAGGCCGGTTGACCGGTGGTGGGGTCGATGACCGGGTCGCCGGCCTTACCGGTCGGGCAGTCGGCGGTGTAGCGCAGGTACAGGTCTTCGAGTTGCACCTGTGGGTCGATGTAGTCGCGATACAGCCCCAGTACAGCAGTCGGATCGATGCGCCACATGGCCAGGAAATACGCCGGGTTTTCGCAAGTGAAGGTGATCTTGCGCATGTTGCCGTCGGCATCGCGCACGATGGACCACTCGCAATATTCGTCAAGCCAGCCACGGGGGCCCGAAGGCGAGAAATCCTTGTACTTGCCTTGCCAGTCGATGCTCGGGCAGCGAGTGACGGGGAGTTGCAGCAGGGTGCCTTGCTTGTTCGGGTCGTAGAGCATGTACAGGGTGTTGTTGATCGTAATCTGGCCGTTGTCGGTCAGCTCCATCACCTGTTGCATGGACATGGCCTTGCCGCCCAACTGTGGAATCACCGCCGTGCCGTTGTTGTAGAAAAACGTCCACAGCCGATTGGGGAAGGGCGCCCAGGTAATCGCCGGCGGCGTGGTGGGGCCGTAACCTTCCACCAGTGGGTTGTAATAGCCCGAGCGCGGCGCGTCATTGAGGCCCGACCACGGGTTGCCGATGATCGCAGACTGGGTCCAGCCGGTGAGGTCGTTGTTCCAGTCGGTTTCAAACTGCGGCAACTGGTTTTCCAGGCCCAGCTTGTTGTAGTCCTTGGGAGCTTGCCCGGCGGGAGAGGTGAATTGTTTGAAGGGTGTGCTCATGTCGATTCTCCAGGTGTTGTTGTGGTGGAAACGGAGCAGCAACCGGCACTGGGAGCAGGGCCGGCGACGGTTTGGCGCGGGTCGTCCCACACCAGTTGGGCGATAAAGCCAGGCAGCGGCGCGTACTCCTGCGGCGTCAACACCCGGGCACTATCGAGATGGGTCACCACCACGGATAACTGCGTGGTGTCAGTGGGGCGAAGGTTCAATGCGGCAGCAGTGCGCGCGGCATTCAGCGCGCGTGACACGCCATGGGTGATGCAGCGGCCCTTGTCATCCACCAGGCCCATGCCGATGCGACTGAAGCGCCCGACATAGTGCGGATTGTCGGCGCTCACCTGCTGCGGCGTGGCGTCGGGCTGGTTGAGGAATACGTCGATCAGGTAGGTGTCGTGGGTGCAGCGCACATGGTCGAACACCAACCACGGGCCCAGTCTTGCGGTTTGTTCCTGCGCTTGCATCGGCGTCGAACTTTGCTGGCAGCAGGCTTTTGCGGCCGGGCGGCGGGTGCCAAAGGGCGGGGCGACGGGCACACCGTAGTCATAGCCGATATGCCGACTGTCCTGGGCCATGTCCCCCAGGGTGGTGTAGCGCCAGGCGTCGGCACTGGTGAAGGTGACATCGTCGGCCTCGCTGCCGGCAAACGGCTGGAGCAGGCACTGGGTGGTGTACTGCGCTGCCGGATGGGCGCGGATCCAGACCTCCAGCATCCGGTCGATATTGGCGTGGTAGGAGCTGAACACCGGGTCGAACGCGGTGTAGGCGTTGTCAGCCATGTCGCCGCCGATCCAGCCGTGATAGTTGTCGTGGGGCTGCTCGTAGAGCCCGTCGAAATTCAGCGCACGGTTGGGGTACAGGTCATCTTCCTGGGGGGGATCAAACACCGGGATGTTCGCCCAGGGATAACCTGGCACGCCCTGGGGCTGGCTGAAGGTGTTGAACTTCAGGGCATCGACCACCTGTTGCTGGAAAATCCGGCTCATGCCGTACAACTGGGTGCGTTCGACGCGCTGCGTTTCGCCCCGGGTGTAGAACAGCGGATTGCGTTGCACGAAGCGGCAGTCCACACCCGGGATGCTGGCCTTTTCACAGACCTTCGAACAACCGTCCTTGGCAGCGGCGTAGCGCAACGGATTAGGGCGAACCTCGCCGGTGCGCGGGTGCACGTAGGTTTCATCGAGAAACGCCTGGGGCAAGCCGGCCTGGGGGCTGCCGTCGACACTGGCGTCTTCGGCCATCCAGTCCCAGTAGGGGATGGGGCAGTCGATCAGCGCTTCCAGGTACAGCAGATAGGCCCGGTGCCACAGGGCAAACGCTTCCTGGTAATGCAGGCACCAGTTGGTGTGGATATAGGCGTAACGCTGCCAAGGGGAGCCGCTGTCGGCGTTGGCCACCTGCATTACGTCATCGAGGCGTGAGCGGTACAGGTTCAGTTGTTCCTGTGTCAGTGCGCGAATGTCCTGGCGCACGCGTTTGACCGGGTGAGGCAGGTCGGGTGGGGGGATGCGTTCTGCCTCGTCGAACGGTGAGGCGGGAGTGAGGCGCCAGCCCTGGTTGACCCACAGCCTGAAGGTTTCCAGCGCGTCGATGGGCCAGAACTGCTGCTGGTCGAGGGTCAGCGGCATGCTGCGGGAGGCCAGGTGCTGGTAGATGGTTTCGGACCAGGTCTTGACGGAGGCGGGGTCTTCGAGGAATACGAAGTAGGCGTTCATGCAGCCCACCCAGGAGGCGGCGACGGCGGCGCGTTGCTCTTGGGGGATCCAGTAGGGGGCGCTGAATAGGCCGTGGATATCGGTGGCCCATGTCGGTTTCGCGACTATCATAAGATCCCTCTCATGCGGCCCCGGTGCCTGATTTGGCTGGGCTGCTAAGCTGGATTGATGTTAGTGCGCCACCGCGCAGGATTTGTGCAAATTGGTGGGTGTTTACGGTGGATTCATTGCAGTTTTTTCAAGGAAGATATGGAAAAAATGACAGATGCCATGGATTTGAAGATTCTGGGGAAATTGCAAAGGGATTGCAGTCAGAGTCTGGAGTTGTTGAGTGACAGTGTCGGGCTGTCTTCAACCAGTTGTTACCGGCGTATCAGGCGGTTGGAGAGTGTCGGGATCATCAAGGCCAAGGTGGCGGTGCTGGATGAGCGCAAGCTTGGGATTCAGGTTACGGCGTTCTTCCTGATCAAGCTTGATAGGGACAGCAATGATATCGACCGCAAGATGCAGCATATCCTGGCGAGTCATCCGGAGATTCAGGACTGTTATCTGCTGACCGGGGAGTTTGATTTTGTGATGGTGGCGAAGTTTCGGGATGCCACTGAGTACACTGATTATATCTATCGGTTTTTAGAGATTTATCGGGATATTCCGATTCGTACTTATTCGTCTACTTTGGTGGTGCGGACGGTTAAGAAGTCTTATGAACTGCCGTTGCCGGGGTCTTTGGTTTGAGTACATATCCGTTTCTTCGGTAACGGCCGCTTATGGTTCCGCTCTTACAGCGGGTCACTTTTGGCAAACGCCCGGACTGCCGGCCCAGCCAAAAGTAACCAAAAGGTCTCTGCTCCACCACTCGGTGCCTCGCCTAGGCTCGGCATGCCCGCACTCCGTGGTTCTGCTTTTCTGTGGGAGCTGGCTTGCCTGCGATGCAGACAACTCGGTTTTTCAGATACACCGAGGCGATGCCATCGCAGGCAAGCCAGCTCCCACATTTGAACCGTGCCCGCTTTAACTTTTGATTTTGCTTCACAACACTCCAAAAGTGAGCCGCTGTAAGAGCGGAACCAATACCAGCCCTGACCGCAGCAACGGATATGCCCACATCACCCCGCCCCAAAAAAGAAGCTTTTATGACAAAAGTTCGGTAGTCCCCAGCGACCCCCGTCTTGGCTATGTAACGCGCTCAACACCGCTAAAAAAGGCGACGTCAGAGCCGCAAGCAGGATGCCAGGAGTGGGGCGAATGGGAACTATGGAACGTTACTCGAAAGTCGGCATGCAGGAGCTCGACCAGCGCCTGTCAAAGATCGTCGAAGCCGCACGCAAAAAACCGGTCTCGGTCTACCGCTATGGCGCACCGTGGGTATGGATCGTCTCCCAGGACGACTGGCAAGGCGCGCTCAAGGAAGTCTCCAGCTACATCCCCGCAGGCCATTCACTGGTCTTGCTGCGCCCGCAGATCGACGACATCCTCGACCTCCACCGCGACCTGCTCCAGGCCCAACCCGGCACCCAGATCGCCCCCCAGACCGTCTTGCAGATCCTGCTGCTGCAACTCCTGTACTCAGTCCCCAACGAACAGCAACTGCACGAACAACTCAACTACAACCTGCTGTTCCGCTGGTTCGTCGGCCTCGACCTGAACCAGAAAGTCTGGGGCATCAACCTCCTGCAACGCGACATCGCCACGTTCCTGAACAACCCGCAGGCGGTGCAGTTGATCCAGAAAATCATCGGTGAAGTGTTCTGTGGCGCCTTGCTGCACATGCCGGAGTTCTCCCTGAACTTCGCCCTGCTGCACACCTGGCTCGCCCGGCACGGCAACACCTCGATATCCAGCAATTGAACAGGCCAAACGCCGGGCAAACGGCGACGGCAATCATTCTTAGTAGACCAGGGGGCGGTGTGGAGCATCTGTTCAAATCAACGCTGGCGCTGTGCTGGCTGACGCTGGGTGCACTGGCGCAACCGCTACAGGCCGAAGAGCAGGGCACCCAGCCCGAGCCTCCGGCACGGCTGGTGGACGTCAACGAGTACTTCGTGCGCGGCAACACCGTGCTCGACGCTCGTGCGATCGAAGAGGCGGTGTACCCGTTTCTCGGCCCGCAAAAGACCCTCGCCGACATCGAAGGCGCCCGGGATGCCTTGCAGAAGATCTATCAGGCACGCGGCTATCAGTCGGTGTTCGTCGAACTGCCGGAGCAGAAGGTCGATGACGGAATCGTCTACCTGCAGGTCAGCGAAACCAAGGTCGGGCGCGTCCGCGTGGTCGGCGCCAAGCACTATTCGCCGGTGGAAATCCGCGACGAAGTACCCGGCTTGAAGGAGGGCGCGGTTCCGGATTTCACCAGCGTGCAAACCCAACTCGCCGGCCTCAATCGCAGCGCCGGGCGGCAGGTCACGCCGCTGGTCCGCGAAGGCCAGCGCCCCGGCACCATGGACGTCGACCTGCAGGTGGAAGACCAGAACCCCTGGCACGCCAGCCTCGGCCTGAACAACGACTACAGCGCCGACACCAAGGAGCTGCGCAGCGTCGCGACCCTGGGTTACGACAACCTCTGGCAACTGGGCCACAGCATTTCCCTGACCTACTTCACCGCGCCCCAGGACAGCGACAACGCCAAGGTCTGGTCGGGCGCCTACACCGCGCCGCTGACTGATCGCTGGAGCCTGCAGTTCTCCGGTTATCAGTCCGACAGCAACATCGCCACCATCGGCGGCAGCAACGTGTTGGGCAAGGGCCATTCCTATGGCGTGTCGGCGATCTACAGCCTGCCGGCCAGTGGCAATTGGGCCAATTCGTTCTCTGCCGGGGTCGACTTCAAGGACTTCAAGGAGCAGATGAAGTTTGGCAGCAGCACGGACGATATCCCGCTGAAGTACGCACCGCTGACCTTCGGCTACAACGGCTACCGCTACACCGAGCAGTCGCAATTGGGGCTGGGCTTGAGCCTGGTGGTGGGTACCCGCGCGTTCTTCGGCTACGGCAGCGACGCCGAGGAGTTCCAGTACAAGCGTGACAAGGCCAGCCCGAGTTTTGCGGTGCTCAAGGGTGACCTGAATTACACCTACACCTTCGGCAACGACTGGCAGTCGGCGTCCAAGGCCGGCTTCCAGCTGGCCTCGGGGCCGCTGGTGTCCAACGAGCAATATTCCGCTGGCGGCGCTACGTCGGTACGCGGGTATCTCGCCGCCGAGCGCACCGGCGACGAAGGCTACCTGTTGTCCCAGGAGCTGCGCACGCCGTCCCTGGCCAAGTTTCTCGGCAGCTACGTGCAGGAGTGGCGCTTCTACGCGTTTGCCGAAGGCGCACGCCTGCGCCTGCATGACCCGCTGCCCGAGCAGGAAGACGAATACAGCCTGGCCAGTGTCGGCCTCGGCACCCGCGCCAGTTTGAGCAAGTGGTTGTCCGGCAGCCTGGATTGGGGCTACCCGCTGCTTGAAGGCCCAAATACCCAGAAACAGGACTCGCGACTGCACTTCAGTGTGCAGGCGACTTTCTGACCCCTTTTTTCGGAGACTCCTGACATGCAACGCCTATTTCTGAGCCTGTTGATCTGCCTGGGCTTCGCGCTCCCGGCCACCGCCCATGCCTGGTGGCAGGACGATTGGCACTACCGTAAACAGATCACGGTGGACACCACCTCCCAGGGCGCAGCCATCAGCCAGGCCCTGGGCCGCACCGCGCTGCTGGTGCGCCTGCACACCGGCAACTTCAGCTTTGACGGGGTCAAGGACGACGGCGCCGACCTGCGCTTTGTCAGCGCCGACGACAAGACCGTGTTCAACCACCAGATCGAAAGCTTCGACCCGCTGATGGGCATGGCGCTGATCTGGGTCGATGTGCCCAAGGTCGAAGGCGGCCAGCGCCAGGACCTGTGGATGTACTACGGCAACCAGAAGGCGCCGGCCACCGCCAACGGCCAGTTGACCTTCGACCCGAACTACACCGCGCTCTACCACTTCGACGGCGCCAACGGCACGCCGCCCCGGGACACCACGGCCTACGGCAACACTGCCGTAAACGCCACCGGTGCGAGCATCGACGGCGTGATCGGCCGGGCCTTGCAGTTCAGTGGCCAGCCGTTGCTGCTGCCAGCCAGCCCGTCGCTGCAACACGCAGCGGGCGGCGCCTTCACTTTCAGCGCCTGGTTGCGGGTCGACCAGGCCAGCGGCGAGCAAGTGGTGGTGGCCCGTCGCGAGGGCGCCCACAGCCTGTTGCTGGGCTTGAACCAGGGCATGCCGTTTATTGAAATCGACGGCCAGCGCGCCGTCTCGACCCACCCGCTGAACCCCGGCCAATGGCAGCACCTGGCGTTCACCGCCGAGGGCGACAAGGTCTCGCTGTACGTCAACGGCCGTGAGACCGCGACCCTCGCAGTGGCGATGCCGGCGTTCAATTCGCCACTGGCCATCGGTGCCGATTTGCCGGAAGCCGCCAACGGGCACCTGCCGTTTACCGGGGCCATGGACGAACTGCGCTTGTCCAAGGTCGCGCGCCCGGCAGCCCTGTTGCTGGCCGATGCCACGGCCCAGGGCGCCGAGTCGAAACTGGTGGCCTATGGCGTGGATGAAGAACAGTCGGGCTTCGGCTTCGGCAGCCTGGGGTTCCTGCTCAAGGCGGTGCCGGTGGATGCCTGGGTGATCATCCTGGTGCTGGTGGGGATGATGTTCCAGTCGTGGTTCATCATGCTCCGCAAGAACCGCCAGGTCAGTCGCGTGAGTGCTGCCAACGATATCTTCCGCGAGCAATTCGCACAGATCGGTACGCGCCTGGAGATGTACTACGACGACGCGTTGCTGGCTGAGCGCCTGACCCATTCCTCGCTGTGGCGCCTGTACCGGGTCGCGGTCAAGGAAATCCGCACTCGCCGCGCCCAGGGCGCCGACACCTCGTCGGTCTCGGCAGCCACCATCGAAGCCATCCGCTGCTCCATGGACGGCGTGCGTACCCGGGAAAACCAGCAACTCGGCGCCAAGCTGTCGACCCTCTCCAACGCGATTGCCGGGGGGCCGTATATCGGCCTGCTCGGCACCGTGCTGGGGATCATGGTGGTGTTCCTCGGCACGGCGATGGCCGGCGACGTGAACATCAACGCCATCGCCCCGGGTATGGCGGCGGCCTTGCTGGCCACGGCCATGGGCCTGTTTGTCGCGATCCCCGCGCTGTTTGGCTACAACCGCCTGATTACCCGCAACAAGGAAGTCAGCGCCGACATGCGCGTGTTCGTCGACGAGTTCATCACCCGCCTGGCGGAGATGCACGGCGAGAGCCAGCACAGTGAAGCGGCGCACCGTCGCGACCACCACGCCCACGTCCCGGCCTGAGGAGAATCAGCATGGCTTCCGTGAATGCCTCCCACGACGATGACGATGACGCACCCGTCGACAGCATCAACATCACGCCCCTGGTGGACGTGCTGATGGTGGTGTTGGTGATGTTTATCCTCACCGCCACCGCCCAGGTCTCGGGGATCCAGATCCACCTGCCCAAGGCCAGTGCTTCGGTATCGCTGTCCGAGGCCAAGACCAAGGCCATCTCGGTGAACGATGGCGGCCAGGTGTTTCTCGACGCTTACCCGGTGACCTTGCCTGAGCTGGAAGAGCGCCTGCGCATCGAGAAAGCGCTGAACCCGGACTTCCCGGTGATCGTGCGCGGCGACGCCATGGTGCAGTACCAGAAGGTCATCGAAGTACTCGACCTGCTGCGTCGCCTGGAGCTGTCCCAGGTCGGGCTGGTCACCGGCAAACCGAACCAGGGCTGAGTCATGACCGCACAGATGCCGATCGCGCCGACGCCCCTCAAGAACAAGCCGCCATTGCGCCCGCTGAAGTGGGGCATTGGCCTGCTGCTGGGCGCCGTGGCTGCCTGGTTTCTCTGGCAGTGGGCCAATGACATGAGTGGCGTGCGCCGTGAAGCGCCCAAGGTGCCGACGATTATTCCGTTGCCACCACCGCCACCACCGCCGCCGGAAAAACCCAAGGAACCGGAGCCCGAGGTGCAGGAAAAAATCCCCGAGCCGGAACCCACGCCGACCCCCGACGAGGTCAAGCCCGAGGAAGAGGCACCGCCTTCGCCAGCAGACGACCTGGCCAACCCGATGCAGATCGACGGCGACGCGCAGTCCGGTACCGACGGTTTCAACATCGGTGCCGGCAAGGGCGGCGGCATGGCCGGTTCCGGTGGTGGCGGGCTCGGTACCGGGACGTTCAAGCAGTACCTGGCCGGGGTGTTCCAGCGCCTGCTGCGGGAAGACCCGGAGCTGCGCAAGAAGGCCTACACGGTGCAGGCCGACCTGTGGCTGAGCGCAGACGGCGAGGTGACGCGCGTGGAGCTGGCCAAGTCCAGCGGCGACGCCGACACCGACGCCCAGGTGCTGGCCGCATTGCGTGCCACACCGCGGCTGAAGGAACGCACACCCACCTCAATGACCCTGCCGGTACGCCTGTCCCTCAAGGGCCGGCGCCCGGATTGATCGAACCCTTTTTTGCAGTTTTCTACAGGAGTTGTGTGCAGATGATTTCCCACGTGAATCGATTGACCCTGGCGGTCGGCATGGTCATCGCGACCCTGGTCGGCCAGGCGACGGCCGCCGCCGCGCCTTCGGAAAACGCCACGATCAACCTGATCCGCCTGCTGGTGCAGCAAGGTGTGCTCAAGCAGGAACAGGCCGACGGGCTGATCGCCCAGGCTGAAAAAGAGGCTCAGCAGGCACGTCAGGCCAGCACCGCCACGGCAGTAGCGGCAGGTCCAACTGCGGCCCCCGGCGATGTGCGGGTGCAGTACGTGCCGGCAGCGGTGCGCGACCAGATTCGCGACCAGATCAAGGCCGAGGTCATGGCCACCGCCAAGCAGGAAAACTGGGCCCAGCCCAACACGTTCCCGGAGTGGGTCTCGCGCATCAGCTTCGACGGCGATATTCGCCTGCGGGATGAGTCGCGCTATTTCTCGGGCAACAACAGCAATGAAATCGTCGATTACGCCAAGCTCAACGACAGCGGCCCCTACGACGTGAACAAGAACACCAACACCAAATTGCCGCCGCTGCTCAACACCCGCGAAGACCGCGAGAACCTGTTCCGCCTGCGCGCCCGCCTGGGCATGAAAGCCGTTATCTCGCCGGAATGGACCGCCGGCATCCGCCTCGGCACCGGCAACGACAACAACCCGGTGTCCACCACCCAGACCCTGGGCGGCGGCTTCGGCAAGAAAGACATCTGGCTCGACCAGGGCTACCTCACCTGGAAGACCACCGACTACATGACCCTGACCGCCGGACGTTTTGCCAACCCGTTCTATTCCACCGACATGATGTATTCCGGGGACCTCAACTTCGACGGTGTGGCGGCGATCTTCAACCACAAGCTCAACAGCGACTGGGGCCTGTTCGGCACCCTCGGCGCGTTCCCGGTGGAGTACAGCCCCGACACCGCCACCACCAACGGCTTCGACAAGGACGAGAGCGAAAACAAATGGCTGTTCGGCGGGCAGATCGGCGCCGACTGGAAGATCAACCGCAGCAACAGCCTGAAGGGCTCGATGGCCTACTACCACTTCGGCGATATCCAGGGCGAACGCTCCAGCCCTTGCTCGCCGTGGGCCGGCCAGCCGGCGTGCGATACCGATGGCACGCGCCTGGCCTTCATGCAGAAGGGCAACAGCGTGTTCCTGCTGCGAGACATCACCCCCAACCCGGCAACGCCTGGCCTGACCCCGCAACCGCAATTCGTCGGCCTGGCCTCCAAGTTCAATGTGCTGGACCTCAACCTGGCCTGGGACAGCGAGCTGCCGGAAGACCTCAAGCTGCGCAGCCAGACCAACTTCATCCACAACCTGGCCTACGACAAGGGCGAGATGCTCAAGCGCAGCGAAGGCCAGATCGTCAACAACCTCAACAGCGACGGCCAGTTTGAAAGTGGCGGCAATGCGCTGCTGGTGCAGTTCACCCTCGGCAGTGCGCTGGAGATGCGCAAGAAGGGCGATTGGAACGTGCTGGCCGGCTACAAATACATCCAGCCGGATGCCTTGCCGGACGGCTTCAACGACTCCTCGTTCCACCTTGGCGGCACCAACGCCAAGGGCTATTTCATCGGTGCCAACTACGGCCTCGACAAGAACATCTACGCCAGTGCCCGCTGGCTCAGCGCCTCCGAAGTGTATGGCGCGCCGTTTGAAGTGGATGTCATGCAACTGGAACTCAACACGCGCTTCTGATGCGCCGGAGAAAGCTCATGAACACGCGAATTTGCGGCCTGCTTCTACTGCTCGTTACCACCGGCGCTTCGGCTGAAGGCATGGAGGAGCGCCTGCGCACTCAGCTGCGCAGCACCACCCAGCAGTTGCAGGCGCTGCAAAGCGAGCAGGCCCAGGCCAGTGCCGCACGCATCGCCGCCGAAACCCAGGCCAAGCAGGCCCAGGCGCAGGTCAAGCAACTGACCGCCGAACTGGAAAAGACCCGTGGCGTGGCCGAGCAACTGGTGGGCCAGCAACAGAGCCTGCACAGCCAGGCCCAGGCCCAGGTGGCCGCGAGCAATGAGCAGGTGGGCAAGTTCAAGAAAGCCTATGAAGACTTGCTGGTAATCGCCCGGGGCAAAGAAACCGAGCGCGCACGCTTGCAGGCGCAACTCACGGAACGTGACACACAAGTGCAGCAATGTTCAGTCAAGAATCAACAGATGTACGACGTGGCCCAGCAGTTGCTGACGGCCTACGAAAAAATCGACGTGGCCGACGTGATGAGCATCCGCCAACCGTTCGCCAGCAGCACCCGGGTCAAGTTCGAGGAACTCGCCCAGGGTTTTGGTGACGGCCTTTACCTTAATCGGTTCGATGCTCCACAGACCGTCACTAATCATTGATCGACAAGGAAGAGACCCCTATGAGCGACGTACAACTGATCACCAGCGTGACCCCGCAAGCCTTGACCGAGCTGCTGCAGGAAGCCGGCTACCGGGTCAACCAGACCGAGCAGAACGGCATCGTGCAATTGCTCAGCGCAAGCCAGGGCATCGGCTTCGCCGTGCGTTTGGGCAACCCGGCGGCAGAGCAGGGCAGCTACGTGGACTTCACCTACAGCTGCGCGCTGCGGGTGCAGGGCGAATTGCCCGAGGGGCTGGCCCAGGTCTGGAACGCTTCCCGACGTTTTGCGCGGTTGTCGTTGCAGGGTGAGTTCCTGCTGATGGAGATGGATGTGGTGGCCGCCGGCGTGGGTGCGCCGTACTTGCGCAATCAGCTGGAATTGTGGGACCGCCTGCTGCAGGAATTCATCGTCTACCTGCGTGAATACAGCCAGCAAGCCGCCCAGCTCCAGGCCGGGTCCGCGCCTGCTGTCGACGCGCGCGAAGAGGCGCCTGCACTGTGAAGAAACCAGCCCTGGTGGTCGGCGCTGGCGCCCTGGTGGTGCTGGCGGTCGCGGTGGGGTTGAGCCTGCGGCCGGGCAGTGACCCGGTCGCAGCCCAGCAGCCGGCGCCGGTGGCCGTGAAGGACGGGCCGGCGGTGGCGCGCCTGGGCAACCAGCAGATCGACCTCGCCGAACTCAAGTCGGTGTTGGCCGCCTTGCCGACGGAAACCCGCGAGCAGTTGCGTGGCAACCGTGGCTCCCTGGAAACCTGGCTGCGTTCGCGCCTGGCGCAAAAGGCCGTGCTTGAACAGGCCGATGCCCAGGGCTGGCGGCAGCGCCCGGAGGTGGAGCAACAGACCCGCGCCGCCACCGAGCAGATCGTGTTTCGCGACTACATGTTGTCGGTCAGCCAGGTGCCGACGGATTACCCCAGCGCCGCTGAATTGCAGCAAGCCTATGACAGCGGCAAGGCACAATGGGTGACGCCGCCGTTGTACCAGGTCAGCCAGATTTTCCTGGCCGTGAGCGACCCGCAAACCGTCGACAATGTGCGCCGCCAGGCCCAGGAGTTGAGCCGCAAGGCGCAGGCCTCGCCGGGCGAGTTTGCCGCCCTGGCCAGCCAGTATTCCCAGGACCCCGACAGCGCCCGGCGCGGTGGCGATGCCGGGATGCAGCCATTGCAGCAATTGGTGCCTGAAATGCGCGGTGTGGTGGCGCGGCTCAAGACGGGCGGGGTGTCGGAGCCGGTGCAGAGTGCGGCGGGTTTTCACGTGCTCAAACTCACTGGGCAACAACCGGCGCGCACCGCCACGCTGGATGAACTGCGGGGCCGCTTGACCGAGGCCTTGCGTGCGCAACGCCAGGAGCAGATTGCCAAGGCCTACCTGGAAGGCATGCTCAATACCGCGACCTTGAGTATCGACGGCGCCGAGCTGAACAAGGTGCTGGAGTAAAACCGTATCACCGCATTGGATGCACAGTACCCACAAGACAGGGAGTCTCCCATGGTATTTGTTGAACCGGCTGTACCCCACGGCGTCGCGCCTTATCGTGCGTCGACCGAATCCCGCGAGGCCTGGCTGGCCCTGGCGGCCGCCATCGAGCCCGAGGTGGCGCAGTATTTCCTGATCAGCGCCCGCTGTGGGTGTTTCATGCAGGCGGCTCGCAGCCTCAACATCAAGGCCACGCAGTTGCGCAAGCGCCTGGCGCAGCTGGAAGAGCAACTGCGGCGTTCGCTGTTCAGCTATCAGGGCAATGTCCTGGCCCTGAGTCGTGAAGGGCAGCAGTTGCAGGCGCAGTTGATTGCCCTGGCGCATGAGCGACGCTTGCCGGTGCTGGAGCAACCGTTGATTCGGCTGGCGGTTGCCGAGTCGATCCTGCATGACATTCTGGGGCGGGACCTGATTGCGCTGTTGCGGCGCAATGCGAGTGTGCGGCTGGAGATCATTTCCATCGACAGCGAGTTGGGGTTGCAGGCGCTGGATGCGGATGTGGTGGTGTGGTTGTCGGGGATGGATTCGCCGGGGGCGGGGCCGAGTTTTGCCATTGGGGCGCCGGAGGTGTTGGCGCGGTTGGATTATTCGCCGCATATTGCCAAGCGGTATTCGCGGTTGGCAGTGCGGCCGGACAGCATTGAAGACCTTGCGGATTATATGTTGGTGCAGTGGCAGCCGGACCGGCAGGTGGAGGCGCTGCGGCCGTGGAATAGCCTGGTGGAGCAGCGGCTGGCGGGGGTGGTGCGGGTGGAAGCGTATCCGCTGATGCTGGAGATGATTCGGTGCAGTGCGTGTATTGGGTTGTTGCCGCGGTACATGAGTTGTTTTGATCGTGGGTTGACGGCGTTGGATGGGGTATTTCTGGAGGGGATGCAGCGGCAGGTCTGGATGGGGGTGAGTGCTGATGTGCGGCATCCGCTGGAGGTGGGGTGGGTGGTGGAGATGATTCGGAATACGTTTCTTGAGCGGGGGGAGTGGTTTGATTGATTGATTGATTGATTGAGTACATATCCGTTTCTTCGGTAACGGCTACTTATGGTTCCGCTCTTACAGCGGGTCACTTTTTTACAAACGCCTAAAAAAGTAACCAAAAAACGCTTTGCCCCACCACTCGGTGCCTCGCCTAGGCTCGGCATGCCCGCACTCCGGCACGGCTCCGCGGGCCGCCGCGACG
>NZ_JBYSWF010000103.1:0-16615 GCF_058780865.1 Pseudomonas sp. GP01-A4 | reverse complement strand
ATGTATTCGGTGACTGATTCACCGCTTTCGCGAGCAAGCCCGCTCCCACATTTGGCCTATGCGCCTTCTAGCCTGGCGCGCGAGTTTCTCCTCATAAGCTAATTCGAAAATGTTATTTATTTTCGGATTCTTAGATCATTTAGTCTTCTCACACGCCGACCTCCGGCCGCCTGATGAGGACTTCCCCCTTGAAACTGCACTTCCCCCTTCGCCTCTTGGCGGCGTTGTCCCTGGCCGGTGCCAGCCTGTTTGCCCAGGCCGCCGACGTGACCATCGCTTACCAGACCACCGTTGACCCGGCGAAAGTCGCCCAGGCCGACGGCGCTTACGAAAAAGCCACCAACGCCAAGATCGACTGGCGCAAATTCGACAACGGTGCCGACATCATCGCCGCCATCGCTTCCGGTGACGTGCAGATCGGCTACCTGGGCTCCAGCCCGCTGACCGCTGCCGTGACCCGCAAGGTCCCGGTAGAAACTTTCCTGATCGCCACCCAGATCGGCGGTGCCGAGGCCCTGGTCGCCCGCAACGGTTCCGGGATCAACAGCCCGCAGGACCTGATCGGCAAGAAAGTCGCCGTGCCGTTCGTTTCCACCGGCCACTACAGCCTGCTGGCCGCGTTGAAGCACTGGAACATCGACCCGTCCAAAGTGACCATCCTCAACCTCGCCCCGCCGGCCATCATCGCCGCCTGGAAACGTGGTGATATCGACGCCACCTACGTGTGGGACCCAGCGCTTGGCGTAGCCAAGGAAAACGGCAAGGTGCTGATCACCTCCGGCGAACTGGCCAAGTTCGGCGCGCCGACCTTCGATGCCTGGATCGTGCGTAAGGATTTCGCCGAGAAGCACCCGGAAATCGTCACGGCTTTTGCCAAGGTCACCCTGGATGCCTACGCCGCTTACCGCAAAGACCCACAAGCCTGGCTGGCTGACAAAGGCAACGTCGACAAACTGGTGAAGCTCTCCGGGGCCAAGGCCAGCGACATTCCGCTGCTGCTGCAAGGCAACGTCTACCCGCTGGCGGCTGACCAGGTCACCCTGCTCGGCGCACCGACCACCAAGGCTGTCACCGATACCGCCGCGTTCCTCAAGGAACAAGGCAAGGTCGACGCCGTACTGCCGGACTACGCCCCGTACGTCAGCCCGAAGTTCATCACTAACTGATACCAGGAGTTAACCGCGATGGCCTTGCTACAACTGGAGCGCATCAGCGCACAGTACCCAGGCAGCCCGGAGCCAGTACTGGCAGATATTTCCCTGAGCCTTGGGCCCCAGCAATTGCTGGTGGCCCTCGGCCCTTCCGGCAGTGGCAAGACTTCGCTGTTGAACCTGATTGCCGGCTTTGTCGAACCCAGCGCCGGGCGCATCACCCTTGACGGTGTGCCGGTAAAAGGACCGAGCGCCGAACGCGGCGTGGTGTTCCAGGACGACGCCCTGCTGCCCTGGCAGGACGTGCTGGCCAACGTCGGCTTCGGCCTGGAGTTGGCAGGCGTGCCCAAGGACCAGCGGGAAATCCGCGCCCGGGAAATGCTCGCCCTGGTGGACCTCGCCGGTTTCGACAGTCGTCGTATCTGGCAACTCTCCGGTGGCCAGAAGCAACGTGTCGGCCTGGCCCGTGCATTGGCTGCCGACCCCCGCGTACTGCTGATGGACGAACCCTTCGGCGCCCTTGATGCCTTCACCCGCGAACAGATGCAGGAGCTGTTGCTGCAAGTCTGGCGGCGCACGGCCAAACCGGTATTCCTGATTACCCATGACATCGAAGAAGCGGTGTTCCTCGCCACGGATTTGATTCTGCTGGCACCCAACCCCGGCCAGATCGTCGAGCGCCTGAGCCTGGACTTCGGCCAGCGCTACGCCGCCGGTGAGTCGGCACGCGCGATCAAGTCCGACCCGCGCTTTATCGAAACCCGCGAACACGTGCTGGGCAAGGTGTTCGCCCAACGGCAGGTGTCCGCATGAGCAGTTACGAATTACCGGCCACGGCCACCAAGCCGGCGAGCAAACCCGTCGTGCCCGTACGCCGCAGCCTGAGCACCCGCTGGATCAGCGTGCTGACCCTGGTGACCCTGGTTGCCATCTGGTGGGCCGTGACCGCCAGCGGGCTGATCGAGCCGCTGTTCCTGCCACCGCCTTCGGCCGTGCTGCAAAAAGGCTGGCTGCTGGCGACCACCGGCTACATGGATTCCACCCTGTGGCAGCACCTGGGCGCGAGCCTCAAGCGCATCGGCCTGGGCCTCGGCTTTGCCGTGCTGACCGCCGTGCCGGTGGGGATTGCCATTGGTTCCAACCGCATCGCCCGGGGCATTCTCGACCCGCTGATCGAGTTCTACCGGCCGATTCCACCACTGGCTTACCTGCCGCTGATCGTGATCTGGTGCGGCATCGGCGAGCTGTCCAAAGTACTGCTGATCTACCTGGCGATTTTCGCGCCGATTGCCATCGCGACCGCCACCGGCGTACGTACCGTCGACCCGGCCAAACTGCGCGCTGCGCAGTCGTTGGGCGCTACCCGGGCACAACTGATTCGCCATGTGATCCTGCCGAGCGCCCTGCCCGACATCCTCACCGGCGTGCGGATTGGCCTGGGCGTGGGTTGGTCGACCCTGGTAGCCGCAGAATTGATCGCGGCCACCAGCGGCCTGGGCTTCATGGTGCAGTCCGCGGCGCAATTCCTGGTCACCGACGTGGTGGTGCTGGGGATTCTGGTGATCGCGCTGATCGCCTTCGCCATGGAAATGGGCTTGCGTGCCCTGCAGCGCAAATTGGTGCCGTGGCATGGCCAGGCACACTGAAAAATTTTCGACGAGAATCCCATGAGCAGCCTGACCGTAACACCTCTCAGCACCGCCCTTGGCGCCCAGATCAGTGGCGTCGACATCACCCAACCGCTGAACATTGAAGACCGCGACGCCATCGAACAGGCGCTGCTCAAGCATTCGGTGCTGTTCTTCCGTAACCAGCCAATCAACCCGCAGCAACAGGCGCGGTTCGCGGCGAATTTCGGCGACCTGCACATTCACCCGATCTACCCCAATGTGCCGGAGCAGCCTGAAGTGCTGATCCTCGACACCGCCGTGACCGACGTGCGCGACAACGCCATCTGGCACACCGATGTGACCTTCCTGCCCACCCCGGCCCTCGGTGCGGTACTGAGCGCCAAGCTGCTGCCGGAGTTTGGTGGCGATACGTTGTGGGCCAGCGGGATTGCCGCGTATGAGGCGCTGTCCGAGCCGTTCAAGAAACTGTTGGACGGTTTGACGGCAACCCATGACTTCACCCGCTCCTTCCCGCTGGAGCGTTATGGCAACACGCCGGAAGATTTGGCGCGCTGGGAAGAAGCCCGGCGCAAGAACCCGCCGCTGTCCCATCCGGTGATTCGTACGCATCCGGTGAGCGGGCGTAAGTCGCTGTTCGTCAGCGAGGGGTTCACCAGCAAGATCAACGAACTGGAGCCGGCGGAAAGCGACGTGGTGTTGAAGCTGCTGTTTGCCCATGCAACACGGCCGGAATTCACCATTCGCTGGCGTTGGCAGGAAAATGACGTGGCGTTCTGGGATAACCGCGTGACCCAGCATTACGCGGTTGATGATTACCGGCCGCAGCGGCGGGTGATGCATCGGGCGACGATTCTTGGAGATGTGCCGTTCTAGCAGGCACACCACAAATCAAATGTGGGAGCGGGCTTGCTCGCGAAAGCGGTGAATCAGTCGACATATCCAGTGACTGACACTCCGCTTTCGCGAGCAAGCCCGCTCCCACATTGGGTAGAGGTTGATGCAGGAATCGGGCTCTACCGCTTATTCAGCCGTAGACGGCTTCTCCCACAGGTTAATCCCGCCTTCCTGGGCAAACCGATCAATCTCCGCCAGTTCCTGCGCGCTGAAGCTCAGGTTCTGCAACGCACCGACGTTTTCAATGATCTGCTCCGGCCGGCTCGCGCCGATCAGGGCGCTGGTGACCCGTGGATCACGCAACGTCCACGCCAACGCCATCTGCGCCAGGCTCTGGCCACGGCGCTTGGCAATTTCATTCAGCGCGCGGGCGTGGGCGATGTTGGCCTCGGACAAGTGCTTGGCCTGCAACGAACCACCCCCCGGACGATTGACCCGCGCATCCGCCGGTACGCCGTTGAGGTATTTGTCGGTCAGCAGGCCCTGGGCCAATGGCGTGAACGCGATCACCCCGGCACCGAGTTCTTCGGTGACGTCCAGCAGGTCTTTTTCCACCCAGCGGTTGAGCAGGTTGTAGGCCGGCTGGTGGATCAGCAGCGGGACTTTCCACTCCTGGAGCAGCGCCGCAATTTCCCGGGTTTTCACGCCGGAGTAGGACGAGATCCCGATGTACAACGCCTTGCCCTGTTGCACGGCGGTGGCCAGTGCGCTGGCGGTTTCTTCCAGCGGGGTGTCGGCATCAAAACGGTGGGAGTAGAAGATGTCCACGTAGTCGACGCCCAGGCGTTGCAGGCTCTGGTCGAGGCTCGCCAGCACGTACTTGCGCGAACCGCCGCCCTGGCCATAAGGGCCCGGCCACATGTCCCAGCCCGCCTTGCTGGAGATGATCAGTTCATCGCGGTAATGCTTGAAGTCTTCCCGCAGCAAACGGCCGAAGTTGATCTCGGCGCTGCCGTATGGAGGGCCGTAGTTGTTGGCCAGGTCGAAGTGGTTGATACCCAGGTCGAACGCGGTGCGCAGCAAGGCGCGCTGGGTGTCGATCGGGGTGCTGTCGCCAAAGTTGTGCCACAGCCCCAGGGACAGTGCCGGCAGCACCAGTCCGCTGCGACCTACGCGGCGGTAAGGAATAGATTCATAGCGGTTTTCGGCAGCAATGTAAGTCATCGAATCCTCTCTTGGACTTGGGGCAAATAAGGCCCGGGAATAAGCATATTCCCGGGCCTTTTAAGCAGCTGAATCGCTTAAGTCTGCCTATCCCTTTTACAGCAAAGTCCTACCAGAGTGGAACGACGTAGCTTACATAGAAGCGGTTTTCATCTTGCACCGTGGCACCGGTGATATCCGGGCTGGCGTGGGCATTTCGCCAGGTTACGCCGAGGCCTTTGAGGGTGCCGGTGGGCACCTGGTAAGCCACGGTGACGTTACGTTCCCATTCACTGGTAGTGCCTTGGGTGGTGCGGATGTCATCACCGTGTGCGTAGGACGTGGCGAAGGTCAGGCCGTTAAGGCCGAGTTTGCCGAAGTCATATTTGTACTGCGCCAGCCAGGTGCGCTCGCCGGCATGCTGGAATTTGTTCAGTTGCATGTTGGTGAGTGCCGGGGTGTCGGCGCCCGAGCCCGGGCCCTGGTTGCTGGCACCGCTGTTCAGGCCGGAATCCAGGTACGGGAAGTCGCTGTCGCCGCTGTTTTTCTGGATGCCCAGGCCGACGGTATGGCCGTCCAGGCTGTAGCTTTCCAACAGGCTGACGGTGGACTGGTTGATGCGGCCCTTGGAGGTGCCATCGCCGTAGAGACCCGCAGCCGAATAGTCTTTGTCGCCCGCAGCGTTTTCACCCACACCCAGGCTGCGGTACAGGCGCACGTCGGTGTCGATCGCGCCGACAGGCAAGGCGTCATGACGCTTGGCACCGAGGAAGAACTGCTGGTAGTAATCCTCAAGGTTGGAGTACCACAGGCTGACGGTGGTGTCCGGCAAACCTTTGTAGTCCGCGCCGCCGTAGAGGAAGCGATCGCTCTCTTTGGTGCCGCCGGCGGTGATCATGCCCTGGTCGCCGGTTTCGTTGCGGATCTTGGTCTTGAGGATGTCACCGGCGGTAAAGGTGAAGTCGGTCAAGTCCTTGGAAACCAACTGCACGCCGGTGTTGGTCTGCTGGTACAGGCGGCCGTCGGTGTTGGCCAGCACCGGGTTGTTGCCGTACAGCGTACCCACGCGCAATTCATCCTGGGCGAAGCGCATCTTGAAGGTCGGGCTGAGCACGCCGAACTGGTCGGCCGACTTGCCGTTATCCAGCGGGAACATGCTGCCGGGGTAGCGGCCCTGGTGATCCTTGTCATTGAGGTCGCCGCCGGAGTCCAGTTTCAAACCGTAGAACGCCTGCAGGTCCAGGCCAAAGCCCACCGGCCCATCGGTGTAGCCGGACTTGAAGTTGAACTCAAAACCCTGGCCCCAATCGCGGATGCTGTGGGCCTTGTTATTGCTGTTCACCACATCCCGCCCCTGCTGGTTGAGGTAGCGGTTGAGCAGGGTCACGTCGGCGTGGCTGTCATCGATAAAATCGGCGTGGGCGGACAGCATAAAGCTCGCCATGGCGGCACCCACCATGGGGCTTAATAACGTCTTCATTGGTACCGGTCTCCGTCACTGTTCTGAAATGAAAGCGTCAAACGCTTCACACAATTAGGCGATGGCCATGTGACAGTTCGGAGTCAAAACACCCTTTACCCGGATGAAATTAAATTTAAGAAACCCAGTAAAGACGCGGGTTAGCGGGCAGTGGCGAAGATTTCGGCGAGCCAATCGACGAACACTCGCACCCTCGGCGACATGTGTCGGTTTTGCGGGTAGAGCACCGAAACCGGCATGGGCGGCGGTGGTGTATCAATGAGGATTTCCTGCATCACGCCCTGGTTGATCAGCTCGGCGATGCGGTAGTGCGGGCACTGGATAATGCCCAGTCCGGCGACTGCGCTGGCGGCATAAATCTCTGCGCCGAACACCGACAGTGCCCCCTCGATCGTCACTTCCTGCACCTGGCCGTCGACCATGAACTCGAAGGGGAACAGCTTCGCGGTGGTGCGTGAAACATAGTTCACCGCACGGTGCTCGCCCAGGTCGGCGAGGCGCTTCGGCTCGCCGTATTTGCGCATGTAGGCCGGGCTCGCGCAGGTCACCTGGCGCAGCGTCGCAACCCGGCGACCGATCAACGCCGAATCCCCCAGGGTGCCCGCCCGCAGCACACAATCCACGCCTTCGGCGATCAGGTCGACGAAGCGGTCCGCCTCGCTGATGGACAGCTCGATTTCCGGGTAGCGCGCCATGAATTGCGGCAGCGCCGGGATCACGAAGTACTTGGCCAGGGTGCCGTGCAAATCCACCCGCAGGCGGCCCTTGGGGGCCACCGAGCGGAAGGCCAGTTCCGCCTCTTCCAGCTCCGCCAGCAGTTGGACACAGCGCAGGTAATAGGCCTCGCCATCCAGCGTGGGGCGGACGCGGCGGGTGCTGCGCTCAAGCAACCGCGTGCCGAGCCAGGCCTCGAACTGGTTGAGGGTGTGGGTCAGGGTGGCGCGCGGCAGGTTCAGGTCATCGGCCGCCAGCGTGAAGCTGCTGCGTTCGTAAATCCTCACGAACACTTTCATCGCTTTGACCTGGTCCACGGCGCGTCTCCATTGTTGGCGATTCTTGAACAGTCAAGGCAACTCTGGCGCATTTATCGGCCTGGGTAAACATGTGAATCTGCTTCCACACCCAACCACTGCCCCAAGGAAACCCGATCATGACTACCCAAGTTGCTATCGTTACCGGCGCCTCACGCGGCATCGGCGCCGTGGTTGCCAGACAACTGGCCGCCGACGGTTATGCCGTCGCCATCAACTACGCCAACAGCGCCACCGAAGCGTCAAGGCTGGTAGTGGAGTTGCGCCAGGCCGGCCACCAAGCCATAGCGATCCAGGGCGACGTGGCCAGCGCCGCCGACGTCAAGCGCCTGTTCGACGAGACCGAAGCCCAGCTGGGCAAGGTTGATGTGCTGATCAACAACGCCGGGATCCTCAAGGTGCTGCCGCTGGCCCAACACAGCGATGAGCTCTACAACCAGAACTTCGACATCCATACCCGCGGCACCTTCAACGCCCTGCGTGAAGCCGCCACCCGCCTGAACGACGGCGGGCGCATCGTCAATTTCTCCAGCAGCACCGTCGGCCTCAACTTCCCCGGTTATGCGGTGTACATCGCCAGCAAGGCAGCGGTGGAATCCCTGACCCAGGTGTTCGCCAAGGAAATGCGCGGCCGGCGCATCACCGTCAACGCCGTTGCCCCGGGGCCGGTGGCGACCGAACTGTTCCTGCATGGCAAAAGCGAAGAGCAGATCCAGGGCCTGGCCAAGATGGCACCCCTGGAACGCCTGGGCCAACCGGAAGATATCGCCCGCGTGGTGGCGTTCCTGGTGAGCCCGGCCGGTGGTTGGGTGAACGGGCAAATCCTGCGGGCCAATGGTGGTTTGGTCTGAAGGCCACGCAGCACTCACTCTACGACGCACTAATATTGTGGCGAGGGAGCTTGCTCCCGCTGGAGTGCGCAGCGCTCCCATCTTTTTTGGGGCCGCTGTGCAGCCCAGCGGGAGCAAGCTCCCTCGCCACAGGTTTGCTGTTCACGGAAAATCAGCGGGTATCAGGAGACTTCAGATATGCACACCGCCCTCGTCATCACCGCCGGCCTGATCCTCCTCGCGCTGATGCTGTTCATCGGCCAAAAGCTGGGCGTCAGCCGGCACATTCTGGCCTACAGCTTTGTCGGGATCTGGCTGGTGGTGTCGGTGGTGAACGGCGCGGTAGGTGTGGTCACTGCCGGCCAGCCCCTGGTCTCGGAGCTGGTGATCGGCAGCGGGGTATTCGGTGCGCCGTTGGTGGCACTGGCCCTGTTTATCAGGGCCTGAGCCTTAACGAACCAGGTGCAGGAACTGCATGTGCCGTTCGTACTGGTCGAGGATGTCGTTGATGATCTGCTCCTTGGTGTAGCCCACCAGATCGTAGTCCTGACTGCCCTCGCTCAAGTGCACTTCCGCCCGGTAGTAGCGGCGGTTGTTGAGCTGCTTGGAACCCATGCCGCCCCGTGCGAATGACGGGGTGAAATAGCCGCGCATCTGCACCTGATACACAAACGGGTGCTGCTCGCCGTGGCCGATCTCCAGGCTGACGCTGTCGTTGGCCGGGTCAGGCTGGGTGACGACGTTGAGGCCTTTTTCGACAAACACCGCCGTCACTTCTTCGATGGCCGGACGCACCGTGGTCTCGAGGAAACGGTACACCTCATCCCGTGACGGAAAATGCACCGCCTGGCTCAGGCGCTGGCGCCAACCGCCCGTGCCCTTGCGTGACCCCGATACCGGCGCGAGGGAATGCATCTGCGCAATCTGCTTCTGCGACTCAAGGTAGAACGCCTTGTGCAGCCCCCACATCATCAGCAGCAGGATCATCGAGAACGGTAGCGAGGTCAGGACCACGGCCGACTTGAGCGAGTCGATGCTGCCGGCAAACAGCAGCGCGCTGGTCACCAACGCGGTCATCGCGCCCCAGAACACCCGCAGCCACTTCGGCCCGTCTTCATCGGCGTTGCCGCCTTTGGCCGACAAGGTCGAGAGCACCACCGTGCCGGAGTCGGCCGAGGTGACGAAGAACACGAAGCTGATAAACACCGTGACCGCGATAACGGTCTTGCTCCACGGGTAGGTTTCCAGCAGCAGGTAGAGGCTCATCGACGGGTCATCAATGGCCGACTGTCCCAGCGCCGTGAGGCCGTGGTTGAGCACCTGGTCGATGGCGCTGTTGCCGAAGATCGACATCCACGCCAGGGTGAAGCCCAGCGGGATCAACAGCACGCCGAACACGAATTCACGGATGGTACGACCGCGGGAAATGCGCGCGATAAACAGGCCTACGAACGGCGACCATGCGATCCACCAGGCCCAATAGAACACGGTCCAGCCGCCCAGCCAGTCGCTCGGTTTGTCGTAGGCGTAGAGGTCGAAACTCTTGGTCGGCAAGGCGCCGAGGTAGTCGCCGATGTTCTGGATCAGGGTGTTGAGCAAGTGCTGGGTAGGGCCGGCGAACAACACGAACAGCAGCAGCGCACAGGCCAGCAGCATGTTGATGTCGGACATCACCCGCACGCCTTTATCGACACCGGAGACCGCCACCAGGATCGCCGCGCCCATCATCAAGGTGATGAGGCCGACCTGGATCCACTGGGTGTGGGCCACGCCGAACAGGTAATCGAGCCCGGAGTTGAGGTGCAACACGCCAAAGCCCATGTCGGCGCCGAGGCCGAACACCGTGGCGATGATGCCGAAGCCGTCCACCGCATAACCGATGGGGCCGTTGATGCGCTTGCCGATCAGCGGGTACAGCGCCGAGCGCAACGCCAGCGGCAGGTTATGCCGGTAGGCGAAGTACGCCAGGGCCATGCCGACGAAGGCGAACACGCCCCAGCCATGCAGGCCCCAGTGCAGAAACAGGATCTGCATGGCCTGGCGCGCCGCGTCACCGTTCAGGGCCTCTCCCTGGGGCGGTTGCACCAGGTGAGTCAGGGGTTCGGACACGCAGAAGAAAAACAGCGTGATGCTGATCCCGGCGGCGAACAGCATGCCGGCCCAGGACAGGTAACTGAATTCGGGCTCGTCGTGGTCGGCACCGAGTTTGATCTTGCCGTAGCCCGATAACGCGGTGACCACCACGAAGACCAGATACAGGGTCATCGCCAGCATGTAGTACCAGCCGACCGTGTTGGCCGCCCAGTTTTGTGCGGCCAGCAGCCAGGCGCCGGCTTGTTCGGGAATCGCGATGACGGTCAGGCCGAACAGCAGGATGAAGCTCGCGGCGAAGTAAAACACCGGCGGATTCATGCGGACCAGACCGCTGGAAGGTGTGGACGATGCACTCATGTAGGGCGCACCTCAAGGGTATGGGATGTGGCTGTAAAAAACGGACTCAGCAAAGGTAAGCCTCCTGTTGTGAGCGGGCAGCGAACCACCGATTTAACTTGAACGAACAGTCAAGTTAAACATGGATAGGGGTTTGAGGACTAATCGCAGGGCCGAGTGGTAGGTGTTTCCTACACTAGCTCAAGGAAAGGTATGACGTATGGGGATGACGAAACGTTCAGCGATTGCTGAGTGAAATACGGCTCGAATTTGGGTAGTGCGGCTCAAATTTGGAATGCAGACAAAATGTGGGAGCGGGCTTGCTCGCGAATGCGGCGTGTCAGCCAACACTTCTGGCGACTGATACACCGCATTCGCGAGCAAGCCCGCTCCCACATTGGATCTGTGTGATCGTTAGAGAGGGCGCTGCTCTATTTCTGCGTCCCATCATCATGCTGCAGATTCGCCTGGGTCAGGTTCGCCCCCGCCGGCACACTGCGCGTCAGCCACACATTGCCGCCAATGGTCGAGCCCTTGCCGATGGTAATCCGCCCCAGGATCGTCGCCCCGGCGTAGATCACCACATCATCCTCGACAATCGGATGCCGCGGATGGCCTTTCTGCAATTGCCCATCCTCATCCGCCGGGAAACGCTTGGCGCCCAATGTCACGGCCTGGTAGATCCGTACCCGCTCGCCGATGATCGCCGTCTCGCCAATCACCACACCCGTCCCGTGGTCGATAAAGAAGCTCGGGCCGATCTGCGCGCCCGGGTGAATATCAATCCCGGTCGCCGAATGCGCGATTTCCGCGCTGATGCGCGCCAGCAACGGCAAGCCTGCCCGATACAAGTGGTGCGCCAGGCGATGGTGAATCACCGCCAAAATCCCCGGGTAGCACAACAGCACTTCATCCACGCTGCGCGCCGCCGGGTCGCCGTGGTAGGCGGCGAGCACGTCGGTGTCCAACAGGCTGCGCAAGCCTGGCAACGCCAGGGCGAAATCCTGGATCAGGTGGATGGCATGGGCGTCGACTTCACTGTCATCCTGGCCACCTTGCCGCGCGGCATACCGCAGCTCCAGGCGCGCCTGGGCGAGCAATGCATTCAGCGCCACATCCAGGGTGTGGCCGACGTAGAAGTCTTCACTTTCTTCACGCAGGTCCACCGGCCCCAGACGCATGGGGAACAGAGCACCACACAACGCCTCGAGAATCTGCGCCACGGCTTCCCGTGAAGGCAGCTCGCGCCCGCCCTGCTCGCCGCTGACCCGGCCGTTGCGGGTGCGCCACTGGTCCCGGGCGCTGCGCAGCTGGCTGACGATGGTCTGTAATTGCCAATGACTGGAACGCTCACTCACGGTCTTCACTCCTGACGAAATGCCCATCACTTTACGGCAAGGAACCTGAGCGTCCTTAAGAACCAATAGTGCAATGCTAATAACCCGTCGACATAAGCGATTGGCGGTTGCCGACGCAAAAGTGCCTGCCTATAGTCCCAGCATCTCTGACCACCCGTGCGTAGCCATGATCAAACAACAGCTCGACCGCTTTAACCGTCTGGAACTGCTGGGCGGCGCCACCGCCCTGGAAAAACTCGAGCGGCTGTCGGCCTGGCTGGGGCGTGACGTCTACGTCAAACGCGACGACACAACGCCGCTGGCGATGGGCGGCAACAAGCTGCGCAAACTTGAATACCTCGCCGCCGATGCGCTGGCCCAGGGTGCCGACACCCTGGTGACCGCCGGCGCGATCCAGTCCAACCATGTACGCCAGACCGCTGCGCTGGCCGCCAAGCTGGGCCTGGGCTGCGTTGCCCTGCTGGAAAACCCGACGGGCACCGAAGACCCCAACTACCTGGCCAACGGCAACCGCCTGTTGCTGGAGCTGTTCGACGCCAAGGTCGAGTTGGTGGAGAACCTGGACAACGTCGACGACCAGCTCAACGCCCTCGCCGACCGCCTGCGCAGCAACGGCAAGAAGCCGTACCTGGTGCCCATCGGCGGCTCCAACGCCCTCGGCGCCCTGGGTTACGTGCGCGCCGGGCTGGAACTGGCCGGGCAGATTGAAGACAGCGGCATCCCGTTCTCCACCGTGGTCCTGGCCTCCGGCAGCGCCGGCACCCACAGCGGCCTGGCCCTGGCCCTGGCCGAAGTGCTGCCCGAGCTGCAAGTGATTGGCATCACGGTGTCCCGTACCGACGAAGCCCAGCGCCCCAAGGTGCAGGGCCTGGCCGAACGTACGGCCGAATTGCTCGGCGTGCCGCTGCCGGACGCGTTCAAGGTGATCCTGTGGGACGAGTACTTCGCCCCCCGTTATGGCGAGCCGAGTGCCGGCACGCTGGCGGCGATCAAGCTGGTAGCGAGCCAGGAAGGCCTGCTGCTGGACCCGGTCTACACGGGCAAGGCCATGGCCGGGTTGCTGGATGGCATTGGACGCCAGCGCTTTGAAGAGGGGCCGATCATCTTCCTGCACACGGGTGGCGCACCGGCGTTGTTTGCCTATGATTCGAGCTTTTGATATTCCATAAAGAAATATCAATCTGATTTTATATTATTTTCAAGTCTTAAAAACCGGCTTTATAGTCGCGCCGTAGGCGAGCTTGATGGCGATACGCATGACTGGGCAGATCCAAAACACCGAGTTGATGCAATCGCGGGCAAGCCCGGCTCCCACACACGGCGCTTTTAAGGCAGGATACGACTACCGCGTCACCTGCATCGCTCAACATAAAAAACACAGGGGCTCTTCATGACTATTTCCGTATTCCGTCGCACGTTACTGGTTGGCACATTGGGGCTGGCGCTTGGCGCCGGGTGGCTCGGTCAGGCAGTTGCCGGCGAGCAGTTGGACAACATCAAGAAAGCCGGCGAAATCAAGATTGGCCTGGAAGGCACCTACCCGCCGTTCAGCTTCGTCGATGAAAGCGGCAAGCTCAGCGGTTTCGAGGTCGAGTTGTCTGAAGCGCTGGCCAAGAAGCTGGGCGTCAAGGTCAAGCTGCAAGCCACGCCGTGGGATGGCATCCTCGCCGCCCTGGAATCCAAGCGCCTGGACGCGGTCGTCAACCAGGTGACCATCTCCGATGCGCGCAAGGAAAAGTATGACTTCTCCAAGCCTTACACCGTTTCCGGGATCCAGGCGCTGACCCTGGCGAAGAACGTCGACACCATCAAGACCGCCGACGACCTGGCCGGCAAGAAAATCGGTGTGGGCCTGGGCACCAACTACGAACAATGGCTCAAGGAAAACCAACCGAAAGCCATCGTCAAAACCTACAACGATGACCCAACCAAGTTCCAGGACCTGCGCATCGGCCGTGTCGACGCCATCCTGATCGACCGCCTCGCCGCGCTGGAATACGCCAAGAAAGCCAAGGACACCGCCGCTGCCGGTGCTGCTTTCTCCCGTCAGGAAGCCGGTATTGCCCTGCGCAAAGGCGAGCCTGAACTGCTGGCCGCCGTGAACAAGGCTCTGGACGAACTGCGCGCCGACGGTACCTTGAAGAAGCTGTCCGAGAAGTACTTCAACGCTGACGTTACTCAATAATGGAAGCAGGTTTCCAACTCGCGCTGGACTCCGCGCCCTTTCTGCTCAAGGGCGCGTACTTCACGGTCATCCTTAGCCTCGGCGGGATGTTTTTCGGCTTGCTGCTGGGCTTCGGCCTGGCCTTGATGCGCCTGTCGCGCTTCAAGCTGTTGAGCTGGACCGCCCGCGTCTACGTGTCGTTCTTTCGCGGCACGCCCTTGCTGGTACAGCTGTTCCTGATCTACTACGGCTTGCCGCAAGTGGGCATCGAGCTGGATCCGATCCCGGCGGCCATGATCGGCTTCTCGCTGAACATGGCTGCTTATGCCTGTGAAATCCTGCGTGCCGCCATCGGTTCCATCGAGCGCGGCCAGTGGGAAGCTGCGGCCAGTATCGGCATGACCCGTGCGCAGACCCTGCGCCGGGCCATCCTGCCGCAGGCCATGCGCACGGCCTTGCCGCCGCTGGGCAACAGCTTTATTTCCCTGGTCAAGGACACTGCCCTGGCCGCCACCATCCAGGTGCCGGAGCTGTTCCGCCAGGCGCAATTGGTCTCGGCCCGTACCTTCGAAATTTTCACCATGTATCTGTCCGCCGCCTTGATCTACTGGATTCTTGCCAGCGTCCTGGCGCACGTGCAAAACCGCCTGGAAGCACGAGTCAACCGGCATGACCTGGAGTCTTGAAGCATGATCGTGGTTGAAAAACTGACCAAACAATTCAAGGGTCAGGTGGTGCTTAACGGGATCGACCTTGAGGTCAAGGAAGGCGAAGTCGTCGCCATCATCGGCCCCAGCGGTTCCGGCAAGACCACCTTGCTGCGCTGCCTGAATTTCCTCGAAGAACCCACCAGTGGCCGAATCAAGGTCGGTGACATCGAGATCGACAGCAGCCGCCCGCTCAACCAACAGCAAAGCATGGTGCGGCGCCTGCGCCAGCACGTGGGTTTTGTGTTCCAGAACTTCAACCTGTTCCCGCACCGCACGGCCCTGGAGAACGTCATCGAAGGCCCGATCGTGGTCAAGAAGATGCCCCGGGCCGCCGCAGATGCCCTGGGCCGCAAGCTATTGGCCCGGGTCGGCCTGGCAGGCAAGGAAGACGCCTACCCACGCCGCCTCTCCGGTGGGCAGCAGCAACGGGTGGCCATTGCCCGGGCCCTGGCGATGGAGCCGGAGGTGATCCTGTTCGATGAGCCGACTTCGGCCCTGGACCCGGAGCTGGTAGGCGAAGTACTGGCGACCATTCGCAGCCTCGCGGAAGAAAACCGCACCATGGTCATCGTGACCCACGAAATGAGTTTCGCCCGGGATGTGGCCAACCGGGTGATCTTCTTCGACAAGGGCGTCATTGTTGAACAAGGCGAAGCCAAGGCGCTGTTTGCCAACCCGAAAGAAGAACGTACCCGGCAGTTTCTCAGCAAGTTCATCAACAACTAACTTGCGCCGATTCATTGTAAGAAGCTTCGCTTTATAGAGTTGCCGAAAGGCAACTCGCCTCTTTAGTGTTTTTGGGGAAACACCCTTTATTCATTGGGTAAAAGTCACCCTGAAGCACGCACTTGCAGCGCCCTCCCAGTAAGACCCTTCTGAATATTCCATAACCCCCTGTTTGCCCCGCCCAGCCTCTTGACGCCAACTAACCAAGCCTCTTATCTAACGCCAAGAGGATTGGATCCATTCTGGTTTTTTATTAAATCGTTTCTTTCGGACTACGTCGCCTGCCCGCGCCTGATGTCCGGAACGATTGCTGCTGGCTGCACCAAGGAGATTATTTATGAAGCGTATTTCCACCCAGGCGCTGCTCACTGCCCCGACCTTGCCCCAGGCCCATCGAGAAGGCATCAATGCCCTCGCTGCGACAAACCTGCAGGTCGATATCGCGCCTTACTGCGGCATGGACGAGGGCGACCTGATCGAGTTGTTCTGGAACAACTGCTTTGCCGCCTCCCGGCGCATCACCGCCGGCAAGATCGGCATGCCCACCAGCCTGCGAGTGCCGGAAAGCTTTGTGCAAAATGGCCCGGCACGGATTCATTACCGGGTCATGCAGGTCGGCCACGGCCCGGCACGCTCGGCCATCACCCGGGTGCAGGTCAAGACCGACTACCCCGGCGGCATGCCCTCGGCACTGAGCCTTGATGAAAACCAGAACCTGGCCGCCGTCAGCCTGCCCGAGACCATCCGTCGCCATGGCGTCAACAGCAGCCAGATCCGCCGTGGCGTGCCCCTGACCATCGAGCCGTACCTGAACATGGCGACCGATGACGAGATCACCCTGCGCTGGGGTGACGTGCGCCTGGACCTGCCGAGCATCCAGGCTGGCGATGTGGGCAAGGCGGTGCAGGTGTGGGTGCCGTCGGCCATCATTGTCGAGGCTGGGGACGACCATCGCCTCGAAGTGACCTACTGCATTCTCGACCGGGTCGGCAACAATTCAAGCTGGGCGCCAGCCCGCATCCTGCGCATCGCCGCGCTCGCTCCCCAGGCCCCGACCAGCCCCGCCA
>NZ_JBYSWF010000102.1:0-16801 GCF_058780865.1 Pseudomonas sp. GP01-A4 | reverse complement strand
ACTTGCTAACAGGGTTATCCACAATTCCTGTGGAAAACTTCCCCGAAATCAGCCGGATACGTGCCATGAAACGCGGTCTCGAGTGGCGATCTGGCCAAAATCGACCGTAGCCCCTCAAGTGTCAGTAGTGGGGTCTCCTCGTTTTCAGTGCAATAAGTGACGGTACGCAAAGCTAGCACTGGCGCGGGGGTGGTCTGGGTAGACCGTTGATTTCATTGACTTTCCTGTTCGCTTTGTAAACGGGTATGGTGGCCTCCCACTTTTGAGGTTCACGATGCAGGGTTGGCACACAACGTTTTTGGGGATGCGTGGGCTCCCCCGCGATATCAGCGACTTCGAGATGAAGGCATTTTTCACCTTCGATGGTGCCGAGCGCGACGCAATCAATGCACGCCGAGGTGATTCCCACAAGCTTGGTCTGGCGCTCCATATTGGTTTCCTGCGCATGAGTGGGCGTTTGCTCGGTGCCTTTCGGGTAATTCCAGTAGCCTTGTGGCGCCACCTTGGCAACGAGCTTGGCATTGCAGCACCAGAAGTCGCCTCGCTGAGAGCCATGTATGAACGCGGGCGCACGCTATTCGATCACCAACAAGTAGCCTGCACGGTCCTTGGATTCCAGTGGATGAGCGAGCACCAGCGCCGCTCACTGGTACGTGAACTGCGCGACGAAGTGGCGCGCTGCGCCGACCGCGATCAGCTACTCGTGCGGGCGCGTCAATGGCTGTACAAGAACAAGCTGGTGATCGTGCACGAGCGGGCAATTCGGACACTGATTGCGGCGGCACTTGCCCAGCTTGAAGTTGAAACAGGCACCGCCATCGCCGCCAGCGTTGATCCAGCAACACTTGATCGCTGGCGAGCCTCAGTTTCAGAGCTGCGCCCAGATGGACAAACCCAGCAGAGTTGGCTATGGGCTGCACCGGCGAAACACTCAACCCGCCAAATCAGCGAGGTACTGGAGCGCATCGACCTGCTTTACACGCTGGACGTTCATAAGCACCTGGCAGACATCCCCGATCTCATCTTGCGCCGCTACGCGCGCCGACTTGTCTCCAGGCCGCCCTCAGCCGGAGCCAAGATCAAAGAGCCAGCGCGCACCGTGGAGGTCGCATGCTTTCTTCGGTATTGCCTGTTCACCACCACAGACCAGTTGATCCTTATGGTGCAGCGCCGGATCGCCGATCTGTGGCGTCAGGCTGCCGCCGATGTCCCCGCTACCGTCAATTGGGCCGCAATGTACAAAACGCTGCTCGGCGAACTTGTTGCCTTGAGCGCGCAAGGTGCGGTGCCAGATGCTGAGTTGCGTGCCCGTCTTGAAGCCTTGATCACCGAAACCCAGAAACGCAAACCACCGAGCAGGGCCTCCCTGGTCCGCGAGGGATTGATTGATGGAATTCGCCCCGTGCGGTCGTTGCTCGTCGCCATTGCAAAGCTGCCCTGGCAGGCCACCGGCGAGCATCCTGCCATCGAGTACCTTGCCAAGCTGCAAGCTTTATATCTCAAAGGATCCAGAAAGCTGCCAGTTGAAGTGGTGGCACCAAGTCTGGGAATGATCTGGCAGGTTTCGATCTCCAGCCCAGACCGGGAACGGGCGTTTCAGGCGTTGGAGGTGGCCACCCTGTTTGCCCTGCGCCGCGCGGTGCGCAATGGCTCGGTCTGGATTGAGCACAGCCTGAGCTTTCGGGGTCGTGCGCGCTTGTTCTTCACGGACGAGCGTTGGCAGGCAGAGTCCAAGAAACACTATGCCCGTCTATCGTTACCCAGCAAGGCTGCCACTTTCTTGAAGCCTTTGCTGGCCAGAGTAACTGCCGGTGTCGATGCGGTGGCCGCTGCAGCCCGCAGTGGCGTACTGCGCGTGGATGATGAACTCCATTTGTCGCCATTGCCCGCAGAGGACGAAGACCCAGAAGTGACCAAGCTGCGCGCGGCTTTGGATCACCGCATCGGTGAGGTTCAATTGCCGGAAGTGATTCTGGCCGTTGACGCCCAGGTGCGCTTTAGCTGGATCATGCTCGGACGTGAGCCGCGCTCTACCGACGAGCTGCTGATGGTCTATGCCGGCATCA
The DNA here is from genome assembly GCF_058780865.1 of Pseudomonas sp. GP01-A4. Classification (NCBI taxonomy): domain Bacteria; kingdom Pseudomonadati; phylum Pseudomonadota; class Gammaproteobacteria; order Pseudomonadales; family Pseudomonadaceae; genus Pseudomonas; species Pseudomonas sp. GP01-A4. Next base: position 14,735 of record NZ_JBYSWF010000102.1, on the reverse strand, counting down.
TGGCCCACGGCACCAGTCTGACTGCGGTCGAATGCGCGCGCATGATTCCGCAATTGTCTGCCACCAGCATTCGCCAGGCCATGCGCTGGGCGCGGGACGAACGGCGTCTGAGCCAGGCCTGCCAGGCTGTGCTGGAATTCATGCAGCGACACCCGATTGCCGCCACCTGGGGGCGGTCCGATTTGGCATCTTCTGACATGATGAGCATGGAGACCACCAAACGGGTGTGGCAAGCCCGGCTTGATCCTCGGCGCAACACACCTTCCATTGGAATCTACTCCCATGTAAAAGACCGGTGGGGCATCTTCCATGCGCAGCCCTTTGTGCTCAATGAGCGCCAGGCGGGCGTGGCCATTGAAGGTGTCATCCGCCAAGAAAAGCTGGAGACCAGCCAGCTTGCTGTGGATACCCATGGCTACACCGACTTTGCCATGTCACATGCCCGTTTGCTTGGTTTTGATCTTTGCCCGCGGTTGAAGGAACTCAAACAGCGCCACCTCTTTGTGCCACGCGGCACCAAAGTGCCCGCAGAAATCGCTGCGGTGTGCGAAGCCAATGTCGACGTCGCTTTGATCGAAAAGCATTGGGATAGTCTGGTGCACCTGGCAGCCTCGGTCATGAGCGGACATGCCAGTGCGGTGGCAGCTCTTGCGCGGTTCGGTTCTGCCGCCCAGGGCGATCCAATCTATGAGGCTGGCGTGCAATTGGGGCGGTTGCTGCGTACGGCGTTTTTGGCTGACTACTTTGTCAAGGACGCTTTCAGGAACGAGTTGCGCCGGGTGCTCAATCGGGGCGAGGCTGTTAACGCCCTCAAGCGCGCCATTTATACCGGCCGGATCAGCCCGGCGCAGGCCAAACGTGTCGATGAAATGCAGGCTGTGGCCGATGCGTTGAGCCTGATGGCCAACATCGTGATGGCGTGGAATACCTCACAGATGCAGGCGGTCCTGGATCGCTGGTCGAACCGCCGCCAGGTCATTCCACCGGAACTGATCGGGAAGATTGCGCCCACCAGGCTGGAGAGCATCAACTTGCGGGGTGTGTTTCGCTTCCCGGTTGACCGCTATGCTGACCAAATCCTGCCTTCGCGGCCAAATGCATCGATAACTGGCACCAATGGATGAAACCGACCACGGTTTGACGCCACGAATCGCAGATTTGAAAGTGAACAGGAAAGTCAATGAAATCAACGATCTACCAACACCACCTCCGCGCCAGTGCTAGCTTTTCGTACCGTCACTTATTGCACTGAAAACGAGGAGACCCCGAGGATCGGCGGTCACCTGACCGCCAGCGGCGCCGATTCTGCCGCCCTGCCCCTCAGCCCGCTGTCGCGGACGGCGCAGCTGCCTGGGCCTGCCAGCCGCCGCCCAGCACCTTGTAGAGTGTCACGCGGTTGGCCTGGTCGGTCAGCTGCAGGCTGATCAGCGTCTGCTGCGCCGTGTACAGCGTGCGCTGCGCATCCAGCACCTCCAGGTAGCTGCCGCCGCCGCCCTTGAACAAGGCCTGGGCCAGGTCGAAGCTGCGTGTCGTGGCGGCCACCAGGGCGCGCTGGGCATCCAGCCGCTCGGCCAGCGTGCGGCGCTCGGCCAGCGCGTCGGCCACCTCGCGGAACGCGGTCTGCAGGGTCTTCTCGTAGCTGGACAGCACGATGTCGCGCTGCACCTCGGTCGCGCGCAGCTGGTTGCGGCGCGCGCCGTTGTCGAACAGCGGCAGGTTGATGGACGGGCCGAAGCTCCAGATCCGGCTGCCGCCCTCGAACAGGTTGGACAGGCTGGGGCTGGCCACGCCGGCCGAGCCGGTCAGCGTGATGCGCGGGTACAGGGCCGCGCGGGCGACGCCGATGTCGTGGTGGGCGGCGCGCAGCGCGTGCTCGGCCGCGAGCACGTCGGGCCGCTGCTGCAGCACGCTGGACGGCAGGTCGGCCGGCGGCGTGGGCAGCGATGCGACCGTGACCGACTGGTCACCTGGCAGCAGCTCGGCCGGCAGCTGCGTGCCGGCCAGCAGCGTCAACGCATTGCGGCCCTGCTCGACCAGACTGTCGAAGGCCGCCACCTGGCCGCGTGCGGACTCCACCGTGGTCTGGGCCTGGGCCAGCGCCACGCCCGACTGCGCGCCCAGCGCATGGGCCTGGCGGATCAGGTCGTAGGAGCGTTGCTGGCTCTGCAGCGTCTCGCGCGCCAGGCGCAGCCGCTGCTGGTCGGTCGCCAGTTGCAGCCAGGCCTGTGCGACCGAGGCCACCAGGCTGATCTGCACGCTGCGGCGCGCGTCCTCGGTGCGGAAGAACTCCTCGAGCGCCGAGTCGGACAGGTTGCGCACGCGGCCGAAGAAGTCGAGCTCGTACGCGGTCAGGCCGAAGTTGGTGCTGAAGCGGTCGGCGATGCTGGCATTGCCGCTCGTGGTCAGCGCCGCCGGCGTGCGCGTGCGCGTGGCCGCGCCGCCCAGGTCCACCGACGGCAGCGTGGCGGCGCTGCTCACGCCGTACAGCGCACGCGCACGCTCGATGCTGAGCGCGGCCGAACGCAGGTCGCGGTTGTTGTCCAGCGCGCGCGCCAGCGCACCGCGCAGGCGCTCGTCGACGAAGAACTCCTGCCAGCCGGCCAGCGGCTGGCCAGACGCGGCGGCCTGGCCGTCGGCAGGCCAGGCCTGTGGAATCGGTGCGGCGGGCTGCTGGTAGCTCGGTGCCAGGTTGGCGCAACCGGACAACAGGGCCAATGCGGCCAGGGGGACCAGGGCGTGGCGCATCTCAGTGGCCTCCCTGCTCGATCAAGGGTGTCTGCACGGTCTCGGTTTCCCGGCGCTTGCCGCGCCGCTCCAGCCAGCCGCGGATCAGCACGAAGAACAGCGGCACGAAAAAGATGCCCAGTGCAGTGCCGATGGCCATGCCGCCCAGCACCGAGGTGCCGATGGCGACGCGGCCGCCGGCGCCCGCACCGGTGCCGATGGCCAGCGGCAGCACGCCGAAGCCGAAGGCCAGCGAGGTCATCAGGATGGGCCGCAGCCGCAGGCGCACGGCCTCCATGGTGGCGTCAAACACGCTCCTGCCCTGCTCCTGCAGCTGCTTGGCGAACTCGACGATCAGGATCGCGTTCTTGGACGACAGCCCCACCGTGGTCAGCAGGCCGACCTGGAAGTACACGTCGTTGGTCAGCCCGCGCGTGCTCGTGAACAGCAGCGCGCCGATGATGCCCAGCGGCACCACCAGGATCACCGAGAACGGCACGGACCAGCTCTCGTACAGCGCCGCCAGGCACAGGAACACGAACAGGATGGAGATGGCGTAGAGCATCGGCGCCTGCGCGCCCGACAGCCGCTCCTGGTAGGAGGCGCCGGTCCATTCGTAGTCGATGCCCAGCGGCATCTCCTTCATGACCTGCTCGACCGCCGCCATGGCAGCGCCCGCCAGCAGGGCGCCAATAATAACGATTCCAATGGTATATTTTTTACTTAATTTCAAGGCATCACCCTGTTTTTCGTGAAAGCTTGTTCACCGCATCAATGAGTGATTGGCCGGTAAATAGTCCCGAAAATCGCTGTACAACCCCTCCGTTCGCATCGAGCACCACGGCGAAGGGCAGACCAACCCCGCCGTAGCTCACCAGCAGGCGTTCCAGCACGGGTTGGGAATGGGTCAGGTCGACGCGCAAGGTGACCATATGATAGGCGTTTACGGCATGCACCACGCTGGCGCTGTCGTAAACCGTTTTTTCCAATACTTTGCAATTGATGCACCAGTCGGCCGTAAATTCGAGCAGCACAGGGCGACCCAAAGCCGTCAGCCGCCCGGCATCAGCCGGCGCAAGCGTATGCCATTCAAGCCGATTAGCCGATACCGGCATGAATCCCGCACCGAGAACAGCTGCCACTGCGACCACGCCGCCGACCAGTGAAATCGCGATCCGTGTGGCGATCTGATGCGTGCGCCTGAATTCAATCACGCACCAACCGAGCAATGCCAGAGCAAATGCCAGCCACAACGGCAGTATCCAAGGAGAGGGCACGAGGCTTTGCGAGAAAAACAACGCGGCCCCCAACAGAATCCAGCCGAAACTTTTGCGCACGATGTCAGTCCATGCCCCTGATCGCGGGAAACGCGCGAGTAAGCCGGGCCGAGCGATCAAGATTAAGTAAGGCAAGGCGAGTCCGACGCCTATCGCAATGAAGATGATCACGACGTTTGTAGGCGGCTGCGTTACGGCAAAGGCCAAAAGGCCGCCCAGGAAGGGCCCAGTGCAGGGCGTGGAGAGCAGGGCGCCTAATAATCCCGACAGGAAGGGTTCCAGAAAATGGGACCCTCGCATCGACGCCGCAAAGCGGGGTACCGGCAGGCCTTTGTCAAGGAAGTTTGCAACAGCCAGCACTATTAGGATGACGACCAAAAAGATCGTGAATGTCTGCGATTGGAAAAGCACGCCCCATTGCAAACCCAGCAAGGCGGTAGCCATCCCGAGAACAGCGAAAAACAGCACGGAGCCTGCTGTAAACAAGACCGCTGCGATCCAGCGTGAGCGCAGGCTGCCACCGGCCGCATGCAAGATAGTTCGGACTTTGATCGGAATCGCCGGCAGCACACAGGGCGTCAGGTTCAGCAGTATGCCCGCCCCAAGGGCCGTCACCACGGCTAGCAGGAATGAGGTGTTCAAAATATCTCCATCGTGCGGGCCTGATACCTTTTAACGCCCGAACATACTACGCATGCCCGTATAGCAGCTACCTATACCGTGCATCATACTGCCGTGCATTACCCACATCCCGGCGAAGGCCAGTACGGCAATGAGGCCTATGACAGCAAAGAGAATCAGGAGGATATCGAATATCGACCCTTTACTCGCTGGCATGATCATTCCTTTGATTAGCGGCGATTGCAACGAAGGTCATCATAATGTTTGCCCATTCTTGGCAATTTGCTTCCAGGTTTGCCCCAGATCTTCGGAAAGATAGACGCTGCGCTCGAAGGTGGCTATGGCTATCTGGTTTTGTGTAATCGGATTTTGAGCCATGTAGGCAACGGCATCCTTCGCCATGGGAGGCAACGGAATGTCTTGTGTTTCTTTGCCGTTTTGCCAAGTGATACGTGTCAGGGCCGGTTTGCCCGCATAGTGGCTGTACCAGAGGTGGGATCCATCCAGATCAAACTCTATCGCCAGGACTTGCTCACCGCCTCGTAATAACTGAAAATGGTTGGCGCCATCCTCGGAAATATACAAGCCCTTGTCCGTACCCGCAGCCACCACCTTGGGATGAGTGGGGTGAGCGGCCAGGGTGTTGATCGCACCCGTCAAACCGTCGCCTTCTGCTGCGGTCCATTGCGCCCCATCCGTTTGCGTCACATAAATACCAGGCCGCGTCATTCGGTCATTCGAGCTCTTATTGAGTACATAGATCGTGTTCGTGCCGTAGCTGGCTGCCAACGTGTGGAAATCGGACTGCCCTTCGAAGCCGAGTTTTTTCCAGGTATGCCCCCCATCCTGGCTTTTGATCAAGCCAAACGGATTGACCAGGTTTGTTCCCGGCGCCGGATGGCCGCTGCTATAGAGTGCGTCGCGTGTCGCCGAAAAGCCCATGAAATCATGAGGCGGCCCATCGGCTGTGGACCAATGCCCCTGGCTGTAAATGGCCAGTCCCCTATGGCTTGGAATGAATATCTTGGTGCCGTCCGCACTGTACGAGAGGCCGTGGACATGCATCAGTTGGACCGTGACGGCGGATTGGCTGGCCGCGTTGGCGGGCTGCGGGAATCCATATGTGAGCGTCATGACGGCAACAGCCTGTGTGATGACGGCTAGTAACTGACCCGTTCGGGCTTTCATACTCTTTTTTATCATTTCAAGATACCTGTAGATGGGCGTATGCACTCGCCTCTGCGGGAGCACGTTAAACCCTCCTCCCATGGGAAGGTCAAGAAAATGATGAACGCCTAGAGGATGTTTGTGGTTATAGACAAGATCGCTCGACCCTTGTCAATTTATTGTCGCACAGTGTAGCGTACGTACCCTGTCACAATCGATTCCGTTTGGCTTAGCCATACCGCCATCTGACAGTGTTCTCACTTCATTTTTGCTGCGGATGTTTTTCCGCCTCTATCGACTCTGACTCTTTTCTTTTGTCTTAGCCAAATTTGGAGCCGATCGAGATACAGATAGATCACCGGAGTTGTGTAGAGTGTGAGCAACTGACTGAGTGCAAGCCCCCCGACCATGGCGTAACCGAGCGGCCTGCGCAGCTCCGACCCGGTACCCGTTCCAAACGCTAGCGGGACGCCGGCGAGGAGCGCGGCGGCCGTCGTCATCAGAATCGGGCGAAAGCGCAAGAGACAGGCTTCGCGGATAGCTTCCAGCGGCGACAGGTGGCGGTCGCGCTGAGCCACGATGGCGAAATCCACCAGCATAATGCCGTTCTTTTTGACGATGCCGATCAAGAGAAGGATTCCGATGATGCCCATCACGGACAGGTCCATATGCCCTGCGCGCAGCGCAAGCAGTGCGCCAATCCCGGCCGACGGCAGCGTCGAGAGAATTGTCAGCGGGTGAATGAAGCTCTCGTAGAGTATCCCAAGGATCATGTATACGACGACAAGCGCCGCAATGATCAGAATCGGTGTACTCGCTAACGAGGCCTGGAACGCTTGCGCATTGCCCTGAAAAGTGCCGGTGACTGAGCCCGGCATGCCGATCTCTTCCGCCGCCCGATTGATGGCGCCGACAGCTTGGCCGAGCGCGACGCCTGGTCGTAGATTGAATGAAAGTGTAACCGCCGGGAACTGACCTTGATGGGTCACCGATAGTGGCCCCACGCTACTCGAGTCTATGGTCACAAGGGCCGACATCGGAACTGCGGCATTAGTCAACGGCGACTTGAGATAAATGCGATCAAGGGATGAAAAATCGCGTTGAAGCTCCGGCAGCAGTTCGAGGATAATTGAGTAAGTGTTGAGTTGGGTGAAATATTGCGTGATCCGCCGTTGACCGTATGCGTCGTTTAGGGTGTCGTCGATCAGCTGGGGCGAAATTCCGAAGCGGGAAGCTTGGTCACGATTGATGGTGACCTTGATCTGTGGTGCATCACTGAGAAGATCTGTTGCTACATCGGCGAGTTGCGGCAGCGTCCTCATTTTTTCGAGCATCTTCTGCGACCAATCGCTCAACTCGGCGACATCGACACTCTGTAGCGTGTACTGAAAACTTCCGCGAGAACTCCGACCGCCCACGGTGATGTCCTGCGTCGGGGACGGAAACAGAGTTGCTCCCTGAACCCTGGCAATCTTCGGTCGCAGCCGATCGATGATCTCTGAGGCGGTCAGCGTCCGCTCGTCACGCGGCCTGAGGGCAATGAAAAATCGCGCGGTATTCCCCGTTTGGGCGAACCCGTCGCCGCCGGTAGTGGCCATCCATGAGACGAACGCCTCGACGTCCGGATCCTCGCGGATCACTTCGCCGAGCATCTGCTGCAACCGCATCATCTCGGGGGGCGATACTCCTTGCGCCGCTTCGGCCGGACCCGAAATTATACCGGTGTCTTGAATAGGAAAGAATCCTTTCGGTATTTGAAGCGCCATGATGATGGTTAGCGCAATTGTGGCGACAAATACGCCGAGCGTAATTGCTTGATGGCGCAGGACCACATCGAGCGTGCGCCGATAGGCAGATAGCACGGCGTCGAAACCGGCTTCGACAATGTGATAGAGACGCCCGTGCCGCTCCGCTTTCCGCCGCATGAAACGAGAGCAGAGCATCGGGGCGAGCGTGAGCGACACCAGCGCCGAGACCGTGATCGAAGCGGTCACTGTCAGAGCAAACTCCCGGAACAAACGGCCGACGATGCCGCCCATGAGCAGCAACGGAATGAAGACCGCGATCAGTGACAAACTGATCGACAACACGGTAAAGACGATTTCGCGGGATCCGCTGAGTGCTGCCTCGAACGGCGGCACGCCGTCCTCAATATGCCGATGGATATTCTCGACCACAATAATGGCGTCATCAACGACGAAGCCAATGGCAATGGTGAGTCCCATGAGGGAAATATTGTTGAGACTGAAGCCGAGTACGTACATCACGGCAAACGAACCGAGCAATGCCAGCACCACGGTGATGCTCGGTATCAGTGTTGCCCAAAGGTTGCGAAGAAAGAGCAGAATCACCAACACGACGAGGCCGACGGTGAGCGCGAGCGTGAATTCAACGTCGTGGACGGAAGCACGTATGGTGACCGTGCGGTCAAGAATTGTCTCAACAGTAATAGCAGCAGGGAAGTTGGCGGTAAGCTTGGGCAGCAATGCCTTAACGCGGTCCGCCGTATCGATGACGTTGGCGCCGGGTTGCTTATTGATTGTCAGGACAATGCTGGGGACGTTGTTTGCAAACGCTGCGGCGTTCCTATCAGCTGCAGCAAAGACCGCACGACCGATATCACGGACTCGGACCGGTGCGCTGTCTCGATAGGCGATCACGACGTCGTCGAACTCTTCGGCTTGGGTGATCTGGTCGTTGGCGGTGATCGCGAAGCTCGTCTTTGCGGTATTGAGTACTCCTTTGGCGGCGTTCGCCGTGGCGCTCACAGCCGCGCCTCGCACATCCTCAAGAGTCAGTCCGCGGGAGGCGAGTTTTGCCGGATCGACTTGAATACGGATCGACTGCTTCTGCTCACCAACAATCGAAACCCGAGCGACGCCTGGCACTTGCGAAATCTGCTGAGCGAGAAAATTATCCGCATATTCGTTGACCACAGTTAGCGGCAATGTTTCTGAGTGTAACGCCAGCATGAGGATCGGCGCATCAGCTGGATTGAGCTTTTTATACGTTGGGGGCGTGGTCAGTGATTCCGGGAGTGCCCTGCTGGCAGCCGTGATCGCCGCTTGCACGTCCTGCGCTGCCGAGTCGATGTTGCGATCGAGGTCGAACTGAATCGTGATCGATGTGGCACCTAACGCGCTGAACGACGTCATTTGGGTCACGCCGCTGATCTGCCCAAACTGGCGCTCGAGTGGCGTCGCAACCGACGAGGCCATGGTCTCCGGACTCGCGCCATCGAGTGTCGCGGAGACGACAATAGTTGGAAAGTCGACCTGCGGCAGGGGAGCGACCGGTAAGAGTGGAAACGCAGCAACGCCAAAGAGCGCTAAAGCCACCATCAGTAGCGTCGTCGCGACCGGCCGCGCAATGAACGGTGCAGAGAGATTCATTTGCCTCCCTCGACGCCCGGCAATGGCCGTGACGTAACCGTCACCAGTGCGTTGCGCTTCAGCTTGTATTGCCCGTCCGTCACAACGCGTTCGCCGTCGCCAAGGCCCGAAATGATTACTGTAAGATCGCCAGCCGTCGGCCCGGTCTTGATTTGCCGGGGCTCAGCCGTATCTTTCGGCGTCACAATCCACACGAACAAGCCCTGTGGGCCGCGTTGCACCGCCGTAGATGGAACGACGAGCACATCGCTGAGCGTCTCGATCAACAAGCGCGCATTAACAAATGCGCCTGGCCATAGTTTTTCGTCATCATTGGCGAAGATAGCCTTTAGACGTATGGTATCGGTGGTTTTGTCTATTGCATTGTCGACGAGAAGGAGCTGTCCGCTGCTCAGAGCGCGGCGATTGTCTTGGTCAAACGCAATCACCTCGACCGGACCACCGGTCAAAGCGGTGTGCACATCATCGAGAAACCGTGCCGGCAGTGTGAACAGCACGGCGGACGGCCGGATCCGAGTCAGGACGGCGATCGGTTGCGCGTCGGACACATGCACCACGTTTCCAGGATCGATCGAACGAATGCCGATTCGCCCGTTGCTTGGCGCTCTGATCGTGGTATAGCCGAGTTGTATTTGCGCGGTGTCGATCGCCGCTTCATCGGCAACAATGGACGCTTTCAGTTGATCGACCGTCGCCTGTTGCTGATCGACCGTCTGCCGCGCTATGGCGCCGCTCAGCGCCAATGTCTTGGATCGCGCGAGATCTTTCCCGGCGGCAACGAGCAAAGCAGCGTCCTGGGCTTTTTTCCCGCGGGCCTGGTCAAGCGCGGCCTTGAACAGGCGCGGGTCTATCTTGGCCAGCATATCCCCCTTCTTTACTTCCTGCCCTTCAGTGAACAGCACCTCCTGTAGTGTCCCATCGACCTGGGGACGAATACCGACAGTCAATGAAGCCTGCACGGCGCCAAGGCCGGTCAAGTAGACGGGTACGTTCTGTCGAGTTGCGACGGCGATGCTTACCGGTACGGGTGGGCGTGTGGTCAGCGCAATTTTGGGTTGCGCTGACAAAAACCAGTAGGTCGCAATGCCGACCGCAATTAGCACAACACTCGCAGAAATCAGAAGAATGGCGCGATGGCGCCCGGCGGATCCTCGCGACCTCATTCCTTCATCGGTTCCGGAATAGAACGCCCCTTATCCTTCTCAGCTACGATGAACTCCAGGAAGCGCAGATGATCCGTCGTGCTTGGGTTCCAGTGGGAATGGATCGTGCCGGCCGGGACAAACAAGTTGTCTCCGGCATGTAGCGTTACCGGTGGTTCCCCATCTTCTTGCCAAACGCTCGTCCCTGACACGACATGGAACGTGATCGCCGCCGGATGGAGGTGTCGCGGGTTGATCCCGTCCGGAGCATATTCCGCCTCGTAGACCGCAACCTCAAGGTTTGCCGTGCCGGGCAATACGGTCTTCAGCAGTGGCGCATGCGGTATCACGCCACGCCTTTCCCTGCTCACAACTTTACACATAGAAATTCTCTATCTCGTCGAAAAGTATTAAGATATCGCTTACAGAGCAGCGTGGCAAACGTGAATTCCTCATGGTTAGCCCAACTTAATTTTAGGGTTCTAATGACTCGTCAGTTGCCCTCATTGAATGGATTGCGAGCTTTCGAAGCGGCTGGACGGCATGGCAGCTTCAAAGCAGCAGCCCATGAGTTGAATGTCACTCAAACGGCTGTGAGCCACATGGTGCGGCTCTTGGAAGAACACCTCGGATTCGCGCTCTTCCGCCGTCATGCCAATAGGCTCGAGCTCACCGATCAAGGCCGGGCATTCCAGCCCGGACTGACCGGCGCCTTCGATGCGATCGCGCGGCTCACTGAGCAAGTGGGCTCGATGCGGGCAGGCCCGGTGCTCACCGTTGGGGTCGCGCCGGCTTTCGCTTTACACTGGTTGATTCCACGCTTGGCCGACTTCAATCGCAATCATCCTGACGTCGAGGTACGAGTCGCTACCGGCGGCGCAATGCTTCCGCTGCGCGACGATTGGACTTGTACTATACGTCGCGGCAAGGGCGACTGGCTTGGCTATACGGCCGAGGAGCTATTCCCGTCCACACTGGTGCCAGTGTGCACGCCGGCCATCGCAGCAGGCTTGCGGCACCCTCGTGATCTCCACGCGGCAACCCTGATCGTCGTTTCGCACTTGCGCGAGCAATGGGCTTGGTGGTTCGAAGCGGCAGGCCTGCCTGCCGTGATCCAGCCAGCTAATGAGGTATCGTTTGAGAGTTCCGTGATGGCAATTCAAGCCGCCCTTGATGGAGTAGGAGTCGCTGTAGCGCAACTTCCCTATGTCAGTGACGCGCTGGCAGCGGGCCGGCTGGTCGCCCCATTTCCGATCACTGGTCGGAGATATGAAGGGTGGTATCTGGCCTACAGGCCGATACGCGAGGGCGATTCGGCGTTATTGGCCTTCCGCAATTGGCTGCATGGCGAAGCTGAGTTGCAACGCCAAGCCGATAAGTGACTCGGCCTGACGCGACCGGCAGCATCGCGGATTACGAAGCTAACACTGGCGGCCACACGATGATCAACAGCAGAGCAGAGGCCGAATAGATGCTGCGTTTCATTCCCGGCTGAGCGTATGATTTACCTCACCGTGCGGCACTCCGACGGTGAGCAGCCTGATCCATTTCAAGCGATAGGAAAGGAGAATGTCATGAATGCGCTAACCTCGGCTTTGGACGTAGACGCCAAAGAAGTGCTCCCCGAACTGGAAGCCATTTATAAAGACTTGCACCGCAACCCTGAGCTTTCCATGCAGGAGGTCCGTACCGCGGGTATTGCGGCCGACTATCTGGCGGCCCAAGGTTTCGAAGTATCGCGCCAGATTGGCCTGACAGGGGTTGTCGGCGTCTTGAAAAATGGCGAAGGCCCCACGGTCATGCTGCGTGCCGATATGGATGCGCTTCCCGTCACCGAAGCGACTGGCTTGCCGTATGCCAGTACTATCAGAGCCCGGGACGAAGACGGCATCGAGGTCGGTGTGGCACATGCCTGTGGCCATGATATGCACGTCACCTGGCTGATGGGCGCGGCGCGGCTTCTATCCCGGCACCGCGATGTGTGGAAGGGCACGGTACTGGCGGTTTTCCAGCCCGGCGAAGAAGTCGGGCGCGGGGCGCAAGGCATGGTCGACGATGGAATGCTCGAACGTTTTCCCAAACCGGACATCATTCTGGGCCAGCATGTCATGGTCGGCGAAGCGGGCACCATAGGCTATCGCAGCGGCGTCATCCTGTCTGCGGGCGACAGCATGAAGGTCAGGCTTTTCGGTCGTGGCTCGCACGGTTCGCAGCCGCAAACGTCGATCGACCCGGTCATCATGGCGGCATCGACCACGATGCGGTTGCAAACAATCGTTTCACGCGAAATCGCACCCATAGATAGCGCCGTATTGACGATTGGGTCGTTGCAGGCCGGGACCAAGGAAAACATCATCCCGGACGAAGCCACGCTCAAGCTGAACGTACGCACCTACGACGAAGACGTGCGCAGCACCATGCTTTCCGCCATCAAGCGGATCTGCTGCGCGGAATGCGCCGCGTCGAACGCCCCGCGGGAGCCCGAATTCACCACGCTCAGCACTTACCCCCTGACCCGCAACGATGTCGAGGCGACCGAAAAAATCGCGCAAGTCTTCAAGGCGCAGTTCGGCGAACGCGCACACGAAACCAAGCCCGCCGGCGCCAGCGAAGACTTCAGCACGTTCGGGCGCACCTGGAAAGTGCCGTATGTTTTCTGGTTTGTGGGAGGCACTGACGCTCAAACCTACATCAAGGCCAAAGAAGAAAAGAAACTCAACGAAATTCCCAGCAATCATTCACCCAAAGAAGCCGTGGCGCTGGCGTCAACCCAGAGAGGCGGCGAAGCATCATGATCGCAAATGTCCTCAGCATCGCCGGCACCGATCCGTCCGGCGGGGCCGGTATTCAAGCTGACCTAAAGACCTTCTCCGCACTCGGGGCTTACGGGATGAGCGTTATAACGGCCGTGGTGGCTCAGAACACGCGGGGGGTCCGATCATTTCAGGCGCTCGATGCCGATTTCGTCGGCGAGCAAATCGACGCGGTGCTGGACGATGTGCGCGTTGACGCCATCAAGATCGGCATGGTCGCCAACGCAGAGATCGCGCAGGCGATTGTTCAACGGATCGATTCCTACGAGCTGCGCAACATCGTTGTCGATCCAGTGATGGCGGCTAAGAGTGGCGACCCGCTGCTAGCCACAAATGCCATTGCAGCCGTGCGCGACGAGTTGGTGCCCCGCGCTACCGTAATTACTCCGAACCTGCCCGAAGCTGGCCTGCTGCTGGACCGCTCGCCCGCGCGTTCGCTCGAGGCGATGGACGACTGCGCGGCTGAGCTCCACCGCCTTGGCCCAGCCTGGGTGCTGTTGACGGGGGGACATCTGGATAGCGCGGAGAGCGTAGACATTCTCTACGACGGTGACATGCCGCAGCACGTCAGCGCCCCACGCATCGACACGAAAAACGATCACGGCACCGGTTGTACGCTTTCCTCTGCGATTGCCGCACTCTTACCCCACAATTCGGTTCCGGATGCGGTGGCCGCCGCGAAGCGCTACCTTTCTAACGCGCTAGCGGCTTCACAGCAACTCCAAGTCGGGGGTGGCCACGGTCCGGTGCACCACTTCTACGCCCAGTGGTAGTGTTTTCCGGCCGCTACGGACGCCGCGCGAGGTTTAGCGTACGATTTTTTCCGTTTCGTGAGTTGACCCCTATGATGCCCTCAAGCCGATGATTGGTGGCACGCTCAACATCAAGCATGTCCGCGCCCATTGGGATGAAATCCTGCGGCTGGCCACCTCGATCAAACAGGGCACGGTGACGGCCTCGCTGATGTTGCGCAAGCTCGGCAGCTATCCGCGCCAGAATGGCTTGGCCGTAGCCTTGCGCGAGCTGGGGCGCATCGAGCGCACGCTGTTCATCTTGGACTGGCTGCAAAGCGTCGAGCTGCGCCGCCGCGTCCATGCCGGGCTGAACAAGGGCGAAGCCCGCAACGCGCTGGCCAGGGCGGTGTTCTTCAACCGGCTGGGCGAAATCCGTGACCGCAGCTTTGAGCAGCAGCGCTACCGTGCCAGCGGCCTCAACTTGGTGACGGCGGCTGTCGTGTTGTGGAACACGGTCTACCTGGAGCGCGCAGCGCATGCCTTGCGTGGCAACGGCCATGCCGTCGATGAGGCGCTGTTGCAGTACCTGTCGCCACTGGGCTGGGAGCACATCAACCTGACCGGAGATTACCTCTGGCGCAGCAGCGCCAAGATCGGCGCGGGCAAATTCAGGCCCCTACGACCGCTGCAACCGGCTTAGCGTGCTTTATTTTCCGTTTTCTGAGGCGACCCCAAATTGCCCTAGATGTCAAGTGTTTTTAGCTAAACTTTTTTTAGCGGCTAAAAATGTTTCGCGGTGCCGATCTCCGGCATCAAGACAACCGGCGTCGTTCGCTGCGATCAACCCCGCGTGCTCGATCTTGCA
>NZ_JBYSWF010000101.1:0-16914 GCF_058780865.1 Pseudomonas sp. GP01-A4 | reverse complement strand
GTCCCCTTCGTCTAGTGGCCTAGGACACCGCCCTTTCACGGCGGTAACAGGGGTTCGAGTCCCCTAGGGGACGCCATTTGCGGGAATAGCTCAGTTGGTAGAGCACGACCTTGCCAAGGTCGGGGTCGCGAGTTCGAGTCTCGTTTCCCGCTCCATATTTAACGAAAACGCCGATCAGCAATGATCGGCGTTTTTGTTTGTGGGTTTTTTGTGAGCTGGAGTGCAATGCCCCGGCCCACGTTGCGTTTGTACCGCTAGAAATTATCCATCGCGTGGCACATCGACAGCCTTCCCGACGGCGTCGGTTCAATCGGACTCCATCGTTCGGCACCTTTCGGCAGCTCAGCAAGCTCGAATGAGCAACTCCCGGACATTGATGCTCGCACCATGTAGTCCATGCCGGGCTTGGGGATAAAGGTCATGGTGTTGAAACATTGCCGGCCATATTGCGGCAACCCAAGGTAATGAAAGGCAATGGGCGTGTTCGCCGGAATCACCTGTTCGGACGACACCGCACCGTCCCAGGTGTAAATCGGCCCCGGCATCCCCAGGCTTGCGCCATTGCGGTCGGCGAAGCCGGATTTGGCGGACACCATCACGCCTGCTCCGGGAACATTCCAGTCCAGACAATCGCGCCCGGGCACTGCGCGCACCATGCCGTCGCTGATAATGCGCAAGCGCGCCGTCTCGGCAGACGGTGGCGCTGTATAGGCGGTGTTGAGGGAGCGGACGTTATATACCTGGCCACAGCCGCTGAGGAGCAACAGGAACAGGGCGGGAATGACACGTAAAGTGCTCATGGCTGGCGGCAGTTCTGGCTGACCGACAGATGCGGCGCGGGCTCATGGCTGACCATCTGCAAGCCATCGGCGCCCTGGAAGATAAAATATGTACTGCGACAATCCTTGAACGTCTGCGAGTAACCCTCAGCCCGGAATCCCTGCCCGTCGATCTTCCTGGTCACCGTATTGTCACGGCTGACCACGGCGAGTACCTGCTCATAGCTGTCGCCCATCTTCACCCCCGGCACCCCGGTGGAGGTCATGGAATTGGCACAACCTGCCAGCCCGATGGCCGCCCAAACCAGCGCCGTACCGTACAGTCCATTGCGTGTGGTGTTCATCCCTGCTCTCCATCCATGAGGTGTGCAGGGTTGGTCAGCGCAACGGCGGAAAAGTGCAACATTCATATCTGGCAATGTGACATTGCCCGCAAATCATGGGATTTGCAGGCAACGGCTCACGGCTTGCCCGGATGCGGCTCCGGGTACTCGCTTGTCGCGTCCAGTGCCTTGGCGTACGGCCCGTCCCACAGCTGTTCGTGTAAATCTCCCACGCGCTTGGCCATCGCTTCACTGCGCATCACCACTTCCAGGTTGCGCGAGTTATCGAAATAACCCCCCAGCCAGTTACTGGTGCCCACCCACGCCACTTGCCCGTCGATTTCCATGGTCTTGCTGTGGATCACCCGCGCATAAGGAATGAATCCTTGCTTGGCCTCGGGCAGCGTGACGATCTTGACCTCGACATTCGGCAGCACCGCCAGGCTTTTCAGGTACGGCAATTCCAGCGCTTCGGTGTTCCAGTTGGATACCATCAACTTGATCGAGACCCCGCGCGCTGCCGCTGCACGCACTGCATTGTCGATCATCGCGTAGTAAGGCCGGGTTCTGTCAGGTCCATAGGACAGCGGCGCGTAGTCCAGCAGTTGTACGCGCACTTCCTTTTTCGCCTCGCCCAGCAGACGTGGCAGTTCCAGCTGCGAATCACCCACACCCGGCGGGTTGTAGCGCTGGGGGCTGGCTACCAGGTAGTTGCCGGTGCGTGCCGGTGTGGCGCCTGTGGCGGGCAGGGCAACAGGCTGGTTGTCGGCCAACGCAGCCTGGGCCTGCCAGTCCTGTTCAAAAATGGCCTGGGTCTGGGCGACGACATTTGCATCACTGATCAACAGCCCGGTTTCGTGGATATGCTCCAGCGAACGCCAGTCGAAGTTCTGGCTGCCGATAAACGCCTGCTTGCCATCCACAACCATATACTTGGCGTGGATGATCCCGCCACTCAGCTTGCCATAGGGCAGGATGCGGAAGGTCAGGTTGGGAATGGCTTTCAGGCGCTCCAGGGTCGAGGCTTCCGACAGCCGCACGCCTTTTTCTTCCAGCAGGAAGCGAATTTTCACCCCGCGTTTGCCGGCGGCTTCCAGGTGTTCAATCACCTTGTCCATCACCGAGCCAGGATGGTCGGCCGCGTAGAACTGGCCGATGTCGATGCGGCTTTTCGCGCCGTCGAACAGCTGGATCCACACGGGGCCGGGCTGGCGCAGATCGGCGGTGCCAAGTTGGGTGTCCACTGGCACGGTGTGTACCAACTCAAATCCCGGAATTGAAAAGTCCGCCTGGGCAAGCGGACTGAGGAGCAGGCCTGCAAGGCCGGCGATACGTAATTTCAGCGATATGGACATAGGCGTCTCATCGGGCAAAAAAAGGGCGGGCGCATGATGCGCCCGCCCCGGGAAGGTCACGCAGTGCGGGTGTGCAGCGGGGTCGGTACCAGGTGCGGCACTTCACCCTGCACGCGGGCACCGGTTGCCGCGCGGATCAGCAGGATTTTCAGCTGGTCGTTGATACGCTCCAGGCTGTCCTGGAAGAAGTTGTGGAACACCACGCAGAACAGCGCGATGGCGATACCCAAACCCGTGGCGAACAGGGCCGTACCGATACCACCGGAAATCTGGCCCGGGTCGGACACACCGGCACTGGCCAGCGCCTTGAAGGTGTCGATGATGCCGAGGATGGTCCCCAACAGGCCGAGCAGCGGCGCGGCGGTGGTGATGGTTTCGATGATCCACAGGCTGCGCGACAGCGGCGCGCGGGTCTTGAGGTACTGGGTTTCGATCTCGTCGTCCAGGTCCTTGCGCGAACCATGGGACGCCTTCTGCGCCAGGATCGGCAGCACCATGCTCAGCGGCAGGCTGTCACGGCGAGTCAGGTTTTCCGGCAGGTCGCGTTCGCTGTGCACATTGGCGCCCAGCACTTCGGTCAATGCACGGGCCTGGCGGCGCACGTAGGCGAAGTAGATGCCACGTTCGATGGTGATGAAGATTGCAATCGCCAGTGCGGCGTACATCACATAAAAGGTGATTTGGTGAAGCAGGTTCATGTCCATGATGCTGAGCCTCGCAGTTAGAAATTGGCTTCCAGGGAAACGGTGACGGTGCGGTCAAGCCCAACGATGTAGGCCGGGTCGCCATCGCGGAAACCGCTGTAGCTCGCCGAGTTGGTCTTGGTGGTGTACACGCCGTCCAGGTACTTCTTGTCGAACAGGTTGTCGACGTTCAGGCGCAGGGTTGCGTCCTTGACGACTTTCTTGTCCACCGGCAGGTAGATACCGGCGCCGAGGTTGAAGATGGTGCGGGCGGAGATGGCTTCGTCGTTGGTCAGGTCGCCATAGAGCTTGCTGGTGAACTTGCCGCCGAAGGTGCCGTAGAAGCGCCCGTCGTCATAGCCGATGTTGGCCGCCAGCATGTTGGTCGGCACGTTGGCGAACTGCTTGCCGCTGGTGGGCAGCACGATCGGCTTGCCGGCGCTGTAGACGGTCAGGTCGTCCTGCTGCTTGGAGCTGGTGTAGGTGTAGGAGGTGTAGTAGTTGAAGTTGTGCGGCAGCTTGCCGCTCCACTCCAGTTCCAGGCCTTTGTTGATGACGGTGCCGGCGTTGATGTCGGCGGAATCACCGTTGCTGTCCAGGGAGGTGAGCTGGCGATTCTTGAACTGCATGTAGAACAGGGTCGCGGCGAGGGTGCTGTCTTCGCCGGTGTAGCGCCAGCCCAGTTCCTGGTTCCAGCTGAGTTCCGGCTTGGAGTCGAGGGAGCCGACGCCTTTGTCGTACAGCACGTAGTTCTGTGGAATACGCATGTTGCGCGACAGGCTGTAGAACAACTGGTCACGCTCGTCGAGCTGGTATTTCAGGCCGGCGTTGGGCAGCAGTTTGTTGTAGGTCTGGCTGGCCTTGCCGGGTTGCTCGGTGAGGCTGCCGTGGTTGGTGCCGTCACGCTCGACGTTCATGTAGGCAATGCCCGCGATCAACGTCCAGTCCGAGTTGATGTACCAGGTGTCCTGGGTCCAGACCTTTTGCGCCGGCGTCACGGTGTAGCGGTCGCGACCCTGTACGGTGTTGCCGTTGGCGTCGACCACGGAGTTGCCGTCGGGCCAGGTATCGCTTGGCTTGCCGTTGTTCTTGAGGGCAATGAACGGTTGGGTCTGGCTTTGGCGGGCGCGTTCATACCAGTAGCCGAATTGCAGGCTGTGGTCGCCCAGGTCCCAGTTCAGCTTGGTGGTGATGCCCGGGCGCCAGGTCTGGGTGCGCGAAGGGCGGTAGTAGACGCCGGTGGTCGCGGAACCGTCGGCGTTGTATTGAGCCTGTGTCGGCAGGTTGCCGAGGTCGAAAACGCCGCCCTTGTTCGAGCCACTGTTCAGCGCATAGGCCGAGGAGCCCACGCCGCTGCCGTTGCCGTAGTAGTAATACGGGATCACCGAGAGGGACAGGTTGTCGCTCAGCTTGTACTGGGTGTTGAGCACGGCGGTAAAGGTCTGGAACGGGTTCTGCGCCAGGTCGTAGTAGCTGCTGACCTTGCCGTTGGCGCCCACCGCCGGTGTCGCCGGGTACGGGTCGTACTTGCGGCCGTACTGCTGGAACTGTGCCTTGGTCAACTGGCTGTAACTGTTGTTGTCCTGCTCGTGGTACTTGAGGATCAGGTTGGCGGTGTTGCCGTTGCCGGCGTCGAAGAAGCTGTTCCACTCCACCTTGTCCGCACGTACGGCACCCGAGCCGCGCCACATCTGGCCTTCGGTGTGGGAGGCCGACAGCCAGTTGCTCAGGCCGTTGACTTCACCGGTATTGAGGCGGGCGAAGGTCTTGCGGGTGGCGTTGCTGCCGACCACTTGCTTGACGAAGGCACCGGTTTCCTTGGTGGGGCGAATGGTCACGATGCCGATGTTGCCGCCGCTGGAACCGATGTGCGGGCCGTCGGCTTCCGACGAGCCCTGGGTGACGAAAATCTGGTCGATGTTTTCCGGGTCGCCCAACAGGTTGGAGTACAACGCGTAGTTGCCGGAGTCGTTGATCGGCATGCCGTCCACCGACATACCGACCTGGTCGGAGTTCATGCCGCGCATGGTGAAGCGGAAGCCCGAGAGGCCGGTGTTGTCTTCACTGGAGATGTTCAGGCCCGGGGTGTACTTGAGCTTGTCGATGGCGTTGCCAGTGGCCGTCTGTTTGTCCAATGCTTCCTTGGTGATGGTCGAGCGGCCCTTGGCGCTCTCTTCCTGGACCATGTAACCGCCCCCAGCGGTTGCCTTGCCCTGTACCCCAATAGTCCCGACGTCACTGTCGCTGGTATCTGCCATGACCACTCCATGGGTCATGCTCGTCGCGGCAACGAGTGCCAGATGAATCCGGGTGAACTTCATCACTGTCGTCCTGGTGGTGTGTGCTTATTGCACGCTGTAGTTGAAGGTGGCGGTGAAGCGCTGCTCGTTACGTCCACCGAAGGCTTGTTCGGGGAACGGTTTCACCTGCTTGATACGGCGCAGGCTGTTGGTGGCGGCCCGGTTGAGCAGCATGCTCGGCGCCGGGGTCTGGATCCCGGAGTCGAGGACGCGGCCTTGGCGGTCCACCATTAACCAGACCACCACCTCGCCACTCGGGCGTTCAAGGGACGCCTGGCGCCCGGTGGGGTATTGCTTGTAGGTGTCCAACTCGTTGCGCAAGCCCTTGAGGTAGCCGCCTTCCAGTGCCTGGCCGTCGACTTTCGGCGGCGCCGGTGGCGCAGCGGGTGCTGGCGTGGGAGCGGCTTGCACCGGCTTGGCGGCCACCGGAGCTGGCGCAGGCACAGGCGTTGGCTTGGCGACCACGGGCTTGGGCACCGGTTTTGGCTTGGGCTCAGGCTTTGGCAGTGGTTTGGGGATCGGCTTGGGGGGCGGAGGCGGAGGGGCAGGTTCGGCCTCCTCGTCTTCGATCACCGGCGGCGGTGGCGGCGGTTCTTCCACCACGGGCTCGGGGACCACTTCCGGCTCGGGCTCGACCAGCGCGAGTTCAACCGCCGACTCGTCGTACTGCGGCTGGATCTTCAGGGGTTGGGACTGGATACCCAGTGCAATCAGCACCAGGGCGATCAGGGCCGGGACACTGCCCAGCAGCCGACGCGCACGAAACAAGGCATACATGATCAGGACTTTTTCGTGGCGATGGAGACAGAGGTAAAGCCACCCAGGCGCAGGGTGTCCATCACCTCGACCAGGCGCGACACTTCCACGCCTTTGTCGCTGTTGACGATGATCGTCGACTTGGTGTCTGGCTTCTCGCCGGCCTTGAGTGCAGGCACCAGCGCGTCGACGGTCAGGTCCTTGCCATCGAGCTGCAGCTGACCTTCCAGGCCCAGGGTCAGGATGAATTTATTTTGCGGCTTGAGCTGCTGTGAACTGCTGGCGCTCGGCAGCTGAGTCTTCATGCCCAGGGCCGGAATCACGTTCAAACTCACCAGTACAAAAAACACCAACAGGAACATCATCACGTCGATCATCGGGATCAGTTCGATGTGTGCCTTGCGTTTTTTGGGTTCATCCCAAGTTCTCATTCCGCTACCCCGCAGTTGATTAGGGGCGACACGCTAGCAACCAAAAATGACCGAATGGTTAACTTTAATTTAAGCTTTTAAGGCTCTAGGACGCGTCTTACAGACGACTCGTGGGTCTATTTATCTACGTAATGAAACTGACACGACGCGGGTACATTCTTGGAGAATTTATTTCGCGAGTCCGCCTGCATGAGCATTGCACTGCCGCATTTATCCACCCTGCTGCCAGTGGTAAGAACGCTACACAAGCATTTGTTTTGGTCGGTGCGGGATGCTTGGAAGGAGCGCAGTTGATGAGTGTGAATCACGATCGCCGTCGCGTACTGGGCGGGCTTGCAGTTGCCACGGCGTTTTCGATCCTCAGCCCGTTTGCCCGTAGTGCAGGCATCGACTATCCCTTCACCCTTGGTGTGGCGTCAGGCGATCCATTGCCTGATGGTTTCGTGATCTGGACACGCCTCGCGCCGCTGTTCAATGCCGCCGACGGTCGGGGTGGCCTGAGCCGCGCGGTGCCGGTGCGCTGGAAGGTGGCCCGCGATGCAGCGATGACGCGCGTTGTGCGCCAGGGCGAGGTGATGGCCAGCGAGCGTTTCGCCCATTCGGTGCATGTGGAAGTCGCCGGGCTGGAGGCGGGTCGACCTTACTGGTACCAGTTCGAAGGCCTCGGTGCGCAAAGCCCGGTGGGCCAGTCGCGCACTGCGCCGGCGGTGCATGCCATGGCATCGGCGCAGCTGGGTTTTGTCTCCTGCTCCCATTGGGAGCGAGGCTACTTCAGCGCCTATCGGCATTTGGCCGCCGAGCAGCCTGACCTGGTGTTTTTCCTCGGGGATTACATCTATGACAGTTCCTACGCGGCTGATTCCGGCAAGATCATTCGCCCCCACGGCAGCGGCAATGCGTTGAATCTGGTGGATTACCGCAACCGCTACGCCCTGTACAAGACCGATCCGGATTTGCAGGCACTGCATGCTGCGGCGCCCAGTGTGGTCACCTGGGACGATCACGAAGTGCAAAACGACTATGCCAGCCAGTGGTCCCAGGACCCGAGCATCCCGGTGACGAGTTTTCTCAAGCAGCGGGCGGCGGCCTACCAGGCCTTCTACGAGCACATGCCGCTGCGGGCCAGCAGCCTGCCGCGCGGGCCGGACATGCGCCTCTATCGGCGTTTGGACTACGGCCGGCTGGCGCGTTTCCATGTGCTGGATGGGCGTCAGTACCGCTCCGAGCAGCCATGCATCCTGGCCAATGGCAGCCACAAGGGACATGTAGCCGCGAACACCTGTGCTGACCTGCGCGATCCCCGTCGCACCATGCTCGGCTGGGAGCAGGAGGCTTGGCTGGATCAGGGTTTTGCCGAGTCCCGGGCACAATGGAACGTGATCGCGCAGGACCTGTTGGTCGCGCCGCTCACGCAACGTGACCTGACCAACCACAAGCCCGGCCGCTGGACCGATGGCTGGGATGGTTACATGGCCAACCGTGAGCGGATGCTTGCGTCGATGGTGCGCAGAAAGGTGAATAACCCGGTGTTCTGGGGCGGCGATATTCACTCGTTCTGGACGACGGACCTGCACGCTGACGCAGGGAATCCGGATTCGCCCGTGGTCGCGACCGAGTTTGTCGGCACGTCGGTGACGTCTGACGGGCCACCATTTGATGCGTTCAGTGCGATCCTGCCCCTCAATCCCCATGTGAAGTTTTTCGACAGCCGCCAGCGCGGCTATGTGTCGGTGGCGCTTGAGGAGAGGAATATGCTGACGAACTTCCGGGTGATTTCCGATCCCCGGGATCCGAACGCCAGCGTCTCGACCCTCAAGTCGTTTGTGGTGGAACCGGGCAGGGCGGGGGCGATTGCGGTTTAGTCAGTTCAGGGTATAGCGCACCGACAATGCACCCTTTTTCTCGGAGAGGGCCAGGATCGTCACCTGACCCACGTCCCCCAATGCCTGCACATGCGTGCCGCCGCAGGCATAGGCCGGCAGGTCGCCAAAACCCACTTGCCGCGTACCGTCATCCAGGGCCATATGGCGCGGCAGGTTGGCGGCGATCCATTGGTCGACTTGCCGCTGGATCGCCTCGGCGTCCATGGCCTGGGCCGAGGTGCCGCGAATAAAGGTGATCTTGCCTTCGCCCGGCCAGTGATGAGCCTTGATCGGCATCCAGCCCAGGGTTTCACCGGCATTGCCGATCAGATGCCCGGCCGAGTGCAGGCGCGTGTGCAAGGTGCGGCGGTCTTCATCGACGCGTGCCTGGATCACGCCGGGAGCCACGGGGCGGTCTACGTAATGCACGACATGATCGCCTTCCTGCACCACCTTCAACACCTGGCTTTCCCCGAGCCAGCCGGTGTCGCAGGGCTGGCCGCCACCTTGTGGATGGAAGATTGTGGACTGCAGGATTACCGCAAACTGGTTATCAAAAGGTGTGCATCCCAGCACTTCAAGTTCGGCATTCAGGTGGTCATGGGTAAAAAACAGGCGCTGGGTCATCATTTATATCCGCATCAGGGTTTCTAACCGGCAGTATAAGAAGTGCGCCAATGGGTGATAATCCGTTCAAATCTCAATGGACTTGTGCGTCATGAGCATCAATCTTCCCTTGCCGCTGCTGGGCGAAATGGCGATTTTCGTCAAGGTGGTGGAAACCGGCAGCTTCTCCGAGGCCGCGCGCCAACTGGGAGCATCACCGTCCTCCGTGAGCCGCAGCATCTCACGCCTGGAAAAGGCCCTGGCGACTCGCCTGTTGCAACGCACCACGCGCAAATTGCGCCTCAGCGAAGGCGGCGAAGAGGTGTTCAAGCGCTGCCAGGAAATGGTCAGTGCTGCGCGGTCGGTGATGGAAATCAGCGGCCAATACACCCATGAAGCCGAAGGGCTGGTGCGGGTCAGCGTGCCCAAGGCGGTAGGGCGTTTTGTGGTGCATCCGCATATGCCGGAGTTTTTGCGGCGTTATCCCAAGGTCGACGTGCAGTTGATCCTGGAGGACCGGCATGTGGACCTGATTGACGACAATGTCGACCTGAGCATCCGCATCACCGACAGCCCGCCGCCGGGGTTGGTGGGGCGCCAGTTGCTGCCGATCGAGCATTTGATCTGCGCCACGCCGCGGTACCTGGCGGAGCACGGTACGCCGCAGCATCCCCATGATTTGCTGGAGCACAGTTGCATCTACCTGGGTGAGACGCCGGGGGATGCGCGCTGGAAGTTTCGCCAGGGCAGCAAGGCGGTGACGGTGGGCGTGCGCGGGCGGTATGCGGCGAATCACACAGGCGTGCGGCTGGATGCGGTATTGCAACATGTGGGGATTGGCAGCTTGCCGTATTTCACGGCGCGGCATGCGCTGGAGGCGGGGGAGGTGGTGCAGGTGTTGCCGGGGTGGGATTTCATTGCGTCGTACCACGGGGATGCGTGGTTACTGCATTCGCCGACGCGGTACCTGCCGCCGAAGTTGCGGGTGTTTATTGATTATCTGGTGGAGTGCATGGCCAAAGAGCCGACACTGAAGAAACGGTAGGAATACAGTTTAAATGTGGGAGCGGGCTTGCTCGCGAATGCGGTGGTTCAGTCACCTAAAATATTGACTGAACCACCGCATTCGCGAGCAAGTCGAACCGTCGCACCGCCGCTCCCACATTTGATCTGCGTTAGCCCTGAAATCAGTGCTTGGGCTGGTCATTGGACATGGCCAACAACTGCTTTTCCTGGTTCCAGTCGAACGGTTCGTCGTTCTGTTCAGCTTCGAAGCGACGTTCTTCCAGGGCCTGGTACAGGTCCAGCTCGTCGTCGGGCATGAAGTGCAGGCAGTCGCCACCGAAGAACCACAGCAGATCGCGTGGCACCAGGTGAGCAATTTGCGGATAGCGCAGGATGACCTGGCTCATCATGTCCTGGCCCAGGTACTGGCTTTCGATCGGGTCGATGGGCAGCAAGGCGCGCAGTTCATCGAAGCGCTCCAGGAACAGGAGGTGGCTTTCCTCGGGAACCTGTTCGGCTTCGCCGACGGCAACCAGGATGCTGCGCAGGTGGTCGAGCAAGACGAGATGATCGGCAACGACGTTGGACACGAGATAAGTCCTCAAGAGCAAAACGGGCGCGAGAGTATATAGCTCGGTGCCTTGCCTCACAAATACGATTCCTTTTGACGAGTGGCTGTTGTTGTCAGGCAAGGCGCCGCGACGAGTCATAGCTTGCTATGGCGAGGAGCGGCAACGCAGCATGACGACAACAGACGCCGTCAAAAGGGATCAGTATTTGTGAGGCAGGGCACTCTACCCGTTTTTATATGACCGCTGGGATCAGCGGACTTTTCCCTCAGCCTGGCTCAGCTCTTCCTTGCTGAAATCATCCACGTCGATCACCTTGCGCCGCGCCGCTTCAGCGTCACGCAGGGTCTGCGCCTCGGCCGGTTGCAGCACGCCGGCATGCAGCGCGGCATCGATGGCGTGTTCGCCCGCGGTCGGTTTGACCTGGCCGCTCTTGAGGCCTTCGTGGAGTTTTTTCTGCAACGGATGGCTGTCGGCCAACAGGTCGTAGGCATGTTGCAGGGCGCCCACCGGATCTTCTGCAGACTGTGGGCGATAGCAGCCAGCCAGCACCGCTTCCAGGGTCGGGTCACCCTTGGCGCGACCAAGCACTGCGGCCACCTCGGCATCCAGCGCATCGGACGGGCCTTTATGACGGCGGCCGAACGGGAACACGATCACCCGCAACAGACAACCCAGCACCTTGCTCGGGAAGTTGGTCAGCAGTTCATCCAGTGCACGCTCGGAGTGGCCAAGGCTCTCTTCCATGGCCCAGGCGAACAGCGGTTCCAGGTGGTCTGGCGAATCCAGGTCGTGATAACGCTTGAGTGCAGCCGATGCCAGGTACATGTGGCTCAGCACATCACCAAGACGTGCCGACAGGCGTTCGCGTCGTTTCAACTCGCCGCCCAGCAGCATCATGCTCAGGTCCGCCAGCATCGCAAACGCCGCGGCCTGACGGTTGAGTGCGCGGAAATAGCCCTGGCTCAGGCTGTTGCCCGGAGCCTTTTCGAAGTGACCGAAACCGAGGTTCAACACCAGGGTGCTGGCGGCGTTGCCTACGGCAAAGCCGATGTGCTGCAGCAGCAGGCCGTCGAATTCCTTCAGCGCCTGGTCATGGTCTTCGCGACCGGCCAGGGCCATTTCCTTGAGGACGAACGGATGGCAACGAATCGCACCCTGGCCGAAGATCATCAGGTTGCGCGAGAGGATATTCGCGCCTTCCACGGTGATGAAGATCGGCGCGCCTTGCCAGCTGCGGCCCAGGTAGTTGTTGGGGCCCATGATGATGCCCTTGCCGCCGTGCACGTCCATCGCGTGGCTGATGCATTCGCGGCCGCGTTCGGTCAGGTGGTACTTGAGGATCGCCGACAGTACCGAGGGTTTCTCCCCCAGGTCGACCGCGTTGGCGGTGAGCATCCGCGCGCTGTCCATCAGCCACGCGTTGCCGCCGATGCGGGCCAGGGCTTCCTGGATGCCTTCAAAGGCCGCCAGCGGTACGTTGAACTGCTCACGCACCTGGGCGTACTGGCCGGTCACCAGGCTGGTGAACTTGGCCGCGCCCGTTCCGACGGCAGGCAGGGAAATCGAACGGCCTACCGACAGGCAGTTCATCAGCATCATCCAGCCCTTGCCGAGCATTTCCTGGCCACCGATCAGGAATTCCAGCGGAATGAAAACATCCTTGCCGGAGTTGGGGCCGTTCATGAACGCGGCGCCCAGTGGCAGGTGACGGCGGCCAATTTCAACACCCGGGGTGTCGGTGGGGATCAGCGCGAGGCTGATGCCCAGGTCTTCTTTGTCGCCCAGCAGATGATCCGGGTCATGGGCCTTGAAGGCCAGGCCGAGCAACGTCGCTACCGGGCCGAGGGTGATGTAGCGTTTTTCCCAGTTCAGGCGCAGGCCGAGGGTTTCCTTGCCTTCCCATTCGCCTTTGCAGATCACCCCGGTGTCGGGCATGGAGCCAGCATCGGAACCGGCCAGTGGGCCGGTCAGGGCAAAGCACGGGATATCGTCGCCACGGGCCAGGCGTGGCAGGTAATGGTTGCGTTGTTCATCGGTGCCGTAGTGCAGCAGCAATTCGGCCGGGCCCAGGGAGTTGGGGACCATGACCGTGGAGGCGAGGTCGCCGCTGCGGGTCGCCAGCTTCATCGCGACCTGGGAGTGGGCATAGGCGGAGAAGCCTTTGCCGCCGAACTCCTTGGGGATGATCAGGGCAAAAAAGCCATGCTGCTTGATGTGTTCCCAGGCAGCGGGTGGCAAGTCCATGGCCTGGCCGATTTCCCAGTCGGTGACCATGGCGCACAGTTCTTCGGTAGGGCCGTCGATGAAGGCTTGTTCTTCTTCAGTCAGTTGCGCCTTGGGATAGGCCAGCAGCTTGTCCCAGTCGGGGCGGCCGCTGAACAGCTCGCCATCCCACCACACGGTGCCGGCGTCGATGGCGTCGCGCTCGGTCTCGGACATCGGCGGCAGGACTTTCTGGAACCAGTTGAACAGCGGCGCGGTGAAGTACTTGCGGCGCAGGTCCGGCAGCAGCAGCGGGGCGGCTACCACGGCGATCAGCATCCAGAAGATCAGCAGCAACCAGCCTGGTGCGTGGCTGAAGGCGCCCATCGCCAACAGGTAGACGGCGACCACGCCGATGGCGGGCAGGGGCGCGATGCGCCGGTGCGCCAGGTAGGCAATGCCCACCACCAGAACCAGTATCCACAACAACAGCATATTCAATCCTCCGTGAAACCAGGTGCGAAATCACCTCAGAGCTTAGTCGGCATCCGAACAAGCGGGGTGACGAGGGTGTTACGTGGTGTGCCGGCAATGATCAGCACCAGGCGCCGACATTTGGCCGAATCGTCGTTATCCCAGGTGCATGCCTGTGGTTAGACTCAGGGCTTGCTCTCTGAGATTAACCTCATGAATGCGTACTTGAATCCCGGCCGCTTCATCGATAGTGACCACCCTGCGGTGGTGGAGTTCGCCGAAAAACATCGCGGTTCGAGTGCCGCACTTCGTGACCAGGCAGTCAGTCTTTACTACGCTGTGCGCGAGGCGGTGCGCTATAACCCCTATACCTTCAGTCGCGACCCGCAAACCCTCAGCGCGAGCTTCGCACTGGCGGCCGGCGAGAGTTATTGCGTGCCCAAGGCAACATTGCTGGCGGCGTGCGCAAGGCACTGCGGGATCCCGGCGCGCATCGGCCTGGCCGACGTGCGTAACCACCTCTCGACGCCCCGTTTGATCGAGCTGCTCAGAAGTGACGTATTTGCCATGCATGGCTATACCGAGTTGTATCTGGACGGCCGTTGGGTCAAGGCCACGCCGGCGTTCAATCAGCAACTGTGCGAACTGTTCGATGTGCCGCCGCTGGATTTCGATGGCATTCATGACAGTGTTTTCCACGCCTTCAACCGCAAGGGCCAGCGCTCCATGGAGTACGTGGTGGACCATGGGCAATTTGCCGAGGTGCCCGAGGAATTTTTCTTCGCCCACATCCAGAAATGTTACCCGCACCTGTTTGGCGAGCAGATGCCGATCCTGCTGGGGGACATGCAGAGTGATTTAAGCCGGACGTGATCCGGCGTATGCTGCCCCGGCATTTATCCAACCATCTTTTTCAAAATCGGGGCGGTCATGCTGAAAATCTGGGGTCGTAAAAATTCGTCAAATGTCAGGAAAGCACTGTGGTGCGCCGAGGAGCTCGGCCTGGACTATGAGGCAATTGATGCGGGTGGGGCTTTTGGTGTGGTCGACACGCCGCAATACCGCGCGCGGAACCCCAATGGCCGGGTGCCGATGATTGAAGATGGCGATTTTGTGCTGTGGGAATCCAACACCATCGTGCGCTACCTGGCCGCCAAACATGCGCCGGATTCGAACTGGTACCCCAGCGAGCTGCAAGCCCGGGCCAACGCGGAAAAGTGGATGGACTGGACCACCTCGACCCTGGCCGAACCGTTCAAGACCGTGTTCTGGGGCGTGCTGCGAACCCCGGCTGAAAAACAGAACTGGGACACCATCAACGCCGGTCGCCAGGCCTGCATCGACGTTTTGCAGACGGTGGATCAGGCCTTGGCCACGCAACCTTACCTCTCCGGCAGCGAGATCGGCATGGGTGATATTCCCTTGGGCAGCTTCATTTATGCCTGGTTCGAAATGCCCATCGAACGCCCGTCGATGCCTAACCTGGAAGCCTGGTACCAGCGGCTGCGCCAGCGCCCGGCCTATCAGAAATCGGTCATGACCGCGTTGACCTGATACCGACTATTAATACGGGTTACTGTACTTGTGCGGCGCGGACAAGCACCATGCTTGTCACGCGCAGCCGTTGTATTCCGTGCGGTCTGCCCTCATGTAACAATTCTATTCCTCTTCTTTGGTGCGTAATCCGATATGAGTTCCGC
Source organism: Pseudomonas sp. GP01-A4 (assembly GCF_058780865.1). Lineage (NCBI taxonomy): Bacteria > Pseudomonadati > Pseudomonadota > Gammaproteobacteria > Pseudomonadales > Pseudomonadaceae > Pseudomonas > Pseudomonas sp. GP01-A4. The sequence continues at coordinate 1,866 of NZ_JBYSWF010000101.1, read as the reverse complement.
TCTGTCCATCCGGCAGCTAACCAAAACCTACGGCAACGGTTTCCAGGCCCTGAGTGGTATCGATCTGGACGTCGCCGAAGGTGATTTCTTCGCCTTGCTCGGCCCCAATGGCGCCGGCAAATCCACCACCATCGGGATTCTCTCGACCCTGGTCAACAAGACCACCGGTACGGTGAACATCTTTGGCAACGACCTGGACAAATCCCCGGCGGCGCTCAAGCGCAGCATCGGCGTGGTGCCCCAGGAGTTCAACTTCAACCAGTTTGAAAAGACCTTCGACATCGTCGTGACCCAGGCCGGTTACTACGGCATCCCGCCGAAGATCGCCAAGGAACGCGCCGAGCAATACCTCACGCAACTGGGCTTGTGGGACAAGCGCGACGTGCCTTCGCGTTCCCTGTCCGGGGGCATGAAGCGCCGCTTGATGATCGCTCGCGCCCTGGTTCACGAACCGCGCCTGCTGATCCTCGACGAGCCGACGGCGGGCGTGGACATCGAGCTGCGTCGTTCGATGTGGACGTTTCTCACCGAGCTGAACCAGAAAGGCATCACCATCATCCTCACCACGCACTACCTGGAAGAGGCTGAGCAGCTGTGCCGCAACATCGGCATCATCGACCACGGCACCATTGTCGAAAACACCAGCATGCGTAATTTGCTGAGCCAGTTGCACGTCGAGACCTTCCTGCTCGACCTGAAAAACGACATGACGGTTGCGCCCCAGTTGATCGGCTACCCGAATCGCCTGGTGGACAGCCACACCCTGGAAGTCCAGGTGGACAAAGCCGTGGGCATCACCGCGCTGTTTGGCCAACTGGCTACCCAGAACATCGAGGTGCTGAGCCTGCGTAACAAAACCAATCGCCTTGAGGAGTTGTTTGTGTCCCTGGTGGAGAAAAATCTGGCGAAGGTGGCGGTATGAGTTCGGAACTGCAACCCAACCTTGTCGCGCTGCAGACCATCGTTTATCGCGAAGTGAAGCGCTTTACCCGGATCTGGCCGCAGACCTTGCTGCCGCCGGCGATCACCATGGTTTTGTACTTCGTGATCTTCGGTAACCTGATTGGTCGGCAGATTGGTGATATGGGTGGATTCACCTATATGGAGTACATCGTGCCAGGGTTGATCATGATGTCGGTGATTACCAACTCCTACGGCAACGTGGTGTCGAGCTTTTTTGGCAGCAAGTTCCAGCGGTCCATCGAGGAATTGATGGTGTCGCCGGTGTCGCCTCATACGATTTTGATCGGCTACACCCTGGGCGGTGTGCTGCGCGGGTTGATGGTTGGGGTGATTGTGACGTTGCTGTCGCTGTTCTTTACCCATTTGCAGGTGCATCACCTGGGGATCACCTTGCTGGTGGTGGTGCTGACGGCGACTATCTTTTCGTTGCTGGGGTTCATCAATGCGGTGTTTGCGCGCAACTTTGATGATATTTCGATTATTCCGACGTTTGTTCTGACGCCGCTGACGTATCTGGGTGGGGTGTTTTATTCGATCACCTTGCTGCCGCCGTTCTGGCAGACGGTGTCGTTGGCTAACCCGGTGTTGCATATGGTTAACGCGTTTCGCTATGGGATCCTGGGCGTTTCGGATATCAAGATCAGTGTGGCGATCACCTTTATGCTGGTGGCGACTGTGGTGCTGTATGTGGGGTGTGCGCGGTTGCTGGTGAGTGGGCGCGGGATGCGCACCTAAGCGTTGAGATGTGATGAAAGACGGCCTCCAGATGAGGCCGTTTTTTTTGGCGATTGGTTTGAGTACATATCCGTTTCTTCGGTAACGGCTACTTATGGTTTCGCTCTTACAGCGAGTCACTTTGCAAAAGCGGCAAAGTAACCAAAGCGCTCTGCCCCGCCTGTCGGG
>NZ_JBYSWF010000100.1:0-17020 GCF_058780865.1 Pseudomonas sp. GP01-A4 | reverse complement strand
CGAGTGGTGGGGCAAGAGCGTTTTGCTTACTTTTGCGCTGTTCAAAAGTGAGCCGCTGTAAGAGCGGAACCATAAGCGGCCGTTACCTGAATAACGGATATGCCCCCAAAAACAGCAGAACTTGCACCCCCCGCGCTCCCATGAAATAGTCAGCCAAGCAAGTGCTTGGTTGGCTACCATCGGAACACAAAGGAGCGCGTCCATGTCTGTCGCTATTCGTTTGCCGCTGCAAGTCTTCTTCGACCACGAAGCCCGCCACCCACGGCAACGATTCCTGGTTCAGCCCATCAAAGGCGGCGAGGTCCAAACCCTCACCTGGGCCGAAGCCGGCCACCAAGCCCGCTGCGCCGCCCACTGGCTGCGAGCCCGCGACCTGCCCCAGGGCTCCCACATCGCCCTGATCTCGAAAAACTGCGCCCACTGGATCATCGCCGACCTCGCCATCTGGATGGCCGGCCACGTCTCGGTCCCGCTCTACCCCAACCTCACCGCCGACTCCGTCGCCCACGTACTCGAGCATTCCGAAGCCGCACTGGCATTTATCGGCAAACTGGACGACTGGCCCGCCATGTCCGCCGGAGTAAAGGCCGACCTGCCCACCATCAGCCTGCCGCTGTGCCCCGATGGCGAATTCGATTTCACCTGGGCCGACCTGCAAGCCTGCTCACCCATTCAGGACAACCCCGCGCCCGCAGCATCCGATCTAGCCACCATCATCTACACCTCCGGCACCACCGGCCTGCCCAAGGGCGTGATGCACAGCTTCGGCGCGCTGGCCTTCGCGGCCATCCGCGGCACTGAACTGTTCGGCCTGGGGGAGGGCGATCGCCTGCTGTCCTACCTGCCGCTGTGCCACGTCGCCGAACGCATGTTCGTGGAGATGGCCTCGATCTACACCGGACAGACAGTATTTTTCGCCGAGAGCCTCGACACTTTTCTGACAGACCTCAAACGGGCGAGGCCAACAGCGCTGTTCGGCGTACCGCGGATCTGGACCAAATTCCAGATGGGCGTCTATAGCAAAATCCCCCCGAGCCGCCTCGATACCTTGCTGCGCTTGCCCTTCATCGGCAAACGGGTCGGCCACAAAGTGCTCGCCGGGTTGGGCCTGGACGCTGTGCGCGTGGCGATCTCCGGTGCAGCCCCCGTGCCCGAAGCACTGTTGGTCTGGTATCGCCGGCTGGGCCTGGATGTGCTGGAGGTCTATGGCATGACCGAAAGCTGCGGCTACTCCCACGTGTGCCGCCCCGGCCAGCAGAAACTCGGCTGGATAGGCCCGCCATGCCCGGACGTCGAAGTGCGCATCGGTGACGACGGCGAAGTCCAGGTACGCAGCGGCGCGACCATGCTCGGTTATTACAAGGACCCGGCAAAAACTGCCGAGACCCTCACCGCCGACGGCTTCCTGCGCACCGGCGACAAGGGCGAGCAGGGCACCGATGGCCGCCTGCGGCTGACCGGGCGGCTCAAGGAAATCTTCAAGACCAGCAAAGGCAAATACGTGGCCCCGGCGCCGGTTGAAAACCGCCTGGCCGAACATGCACGCATCGAGCAGGTGTGCGTGGTGGGCGATGGCTTGAGTGCGCCCATGGGCCTGTGCGTGTTATCTGCCGTGGGTCTGCAAGATGCCGCAGGCGCTGGGCGCCAGGCTTTGCAGGGCAGCCTTGAACGCTTGCTGGAAGAGGTCAACCAAGTGCTCGATAAACATGAGCGCTTGCGCCAACTGGTGGTGGTGAAAGACAGTTGGGCGGTGGAAAACGGTTTTCTCACGCCGACCTTGAAGATCAAGCGCAACGTGATTGAATCAGCCTACGGGTCGCAGTTCCTGGCCTGGAGCGAGCGCTCCGAAGCCGTGCTGTGGCAGGATTGAGCACTGACATAAAACCAATAAGGACCGATCAATGAGCCTGTGGCGCACCCAACCGAATATCGAGCAACTGAATGCGATTCAGAAAAACACCATCGGTGAAGTACTGGATATCCGCTTTGAACGTTTTGACGACGAGTCCCTGACAGCCAGCATGGTGATCGACCACCGCACCCATCAACCCTACGGCCTGCTGCACGGCGGCGCGTCGGTGGTACTCGCGGAAACCGTGGGCTCCATGGCCAGTTACCTGTGCATCGACGCCAGCAAGTTCTATTGCGTTGGCCTGGAAATCAACGCCAACCACCTGCGCGGCCTGCGCAGCGGGCGGGTGACGGCGGTGGCCAAGCCGATTCACATCGGACGCACCACCCACGTATGGGACATTCGACTGACCAGTGATGAAGGCAAGGCCAGCTGCGTATCGCGCCTGACCATGGCCGTGGTGCCGCTGGGGGAGAACCCGCCGGCCCGATAGGCGTGGCGTGAGTGTCATCATTCCTGGCAGTTACAGTCATTGCCGTGACTGCCCGGTCTGGGGAGAATCAACACTCTGTTTACGGTGATGGATCAGGTATGTCGCAGCACGTGTTTTTCGCTCACGCCAATGGCTTTCCTTCGGCGACCTACGGCAAATTGTTTGCCGCCCTGGCCCCGGAGTACGCCGTCGCGCATTTGCCGCAGCACGGTCACGACCCCCGGTTTCCAGTGGATGACAATTGGCAGAACCTGGTGGACGAACTGATCCACCACCTTGAGCAACAACCGGAGCCGGTGTGGGGCGTGGGCCATTCGTTGGGTGGTGTGCTGCACCTGCATGCGGCCATGCGTAGCCCGCAGCTGTATCGCGGGGTGGTGATGCTGGATTCGCCGGTACTGACCCTGGCCGATCGCTGGGTGATCCGCGCGGCCAAGCGTTTCGGCTTTATCGACCGGCTGACCCCGGCGGGGCGCACCCTGGGCCGTCGTGAAGAGTTCGCCGACCTGGCGGCTGCGCGCCAGTACTTCGCTGGCAAGACCTTGTTTCGCGGCTTTGATCCCGACTGTTTTGATGCCTACCTGCAACACGGCCTGGAACCGGTGGGTGATCGCCTGCGCCTGCGCTTTGATCCGGCCACCGAAATCAGCATCTACCGCGGCGTACCCCACACCAGCCCCGGCCAGGCCCGGCAACTGAAAGTGCCGCTGGCGGTGGTGCGTGGTCGCCAGAGCCGGGTGGTGATGCGTCACCATGCCAGCGGCGTGGGGCGCATGCCCATGGGCGAAATGCTGACCATGCCCGGCGGCCACATGTTTCCCCTTGAACGCCCACAGGACACCGCCACTTTGATCAAGAACCTGTTTGCCCGTTGGGAAGCTCGCCAGCGCGAGCGCAGTTGCGCATGACTGCGCCCGTCGAAGAAGTCCGCCTGGCGCTGCCGCACATCGAGTTGGCGGCGCATCTGTTCGGCCCTGAAGACGGTTTGCCGGTGATTGCCCTGCATGGCTGGCTGGACAACGCCAACAGCTTCGCCCGGCTGGCACCGAAACTCGATGGCCTGCGCATCGTTGCGCTGGACATGGCCGGCCATGGTCACTCGGCCCATCGACCCGTTGGCGCCGGTTATTCCCTGTGGGATTACGTCCACGACGTGCTGCAAGTCGCCGAACAACTCGGGTGGAAACGTTTTGCATTACTTGGCCACTCCCTCGGCGCCATCGTTTCCCTGGTGTTGGCCGGCGCCTTGCCGGAGCGGGTGACGCACCTGGGATTGATTGATGGCGTGATCCCGCCGACCGGCACCGCAGACAACGCCGCCGAACGCCTCGGCATGGCGTTGCAGGCGCAAATGAACCTGCAGGACAAGCGCAAGCCGGTGTACAACACCCTTGATCGCGCGGTGGAAGCGCGGATGAAAGGCGTGGTGGCAGTCAGTCGTGAAGCCGCCGAACTGCTGGCCCAGCGTGGCTTGATGCCCGTGCCGGGTGGTTACACCTGGCGCAGCGACAGCCGCCTGACCCTGGCCTCCCCCATGCGCCTGACAGAAGAACAGGCGATGGCCTTCGTGCGCCGAGTCGGCTGTCCGACACAGTTGGTGGTCGCCGAAGATGGCATGTTGGCGAAACATTCCGAATTGCTTTCCGGGCTTCCGTTCCAGGTGACTACCTTGCCCGGTGGCCATCATTTGCACCTGAATGACGAGCCAGGCGCTACCCTTGTTGCAGACTGTTTCAATCGGTTCTTCTCCACGCCTTGACTTGGCGGGGTCAACTGCCGAGGCTGGGCGGATCGAAAGGGAGTCAACCATGAACGATCTCAACACCGCAGCGCACCCCAATGGCCAGGGTGCGCCGATCCGATGAGTATGCCGAAGGGATTTTTCCGTGTTCTGGGGCTGTGCTGTTTCAGCCCGCTGGTGTTTGCCGCCGACGTACCGGGTAGCCAGGACTTGCCCGCCGTGGCCCGTCAGGTCGACGCGCAGATCGTCGACTACCGTCCCGCCGAAGAGAAAGAACGTATCTACCCGCTGGGCTCGATCCGCAAGATCAGCGGCCAGCTGCGCTATGAAGGCCAGGCCACCGCCCGCGGCCAAGCCACTGCCATCACCTACGAACTGCCTGCCGAGCACACCTCCAGCGCCGCCTTTACCGCCACCCGTGAAGCCTTGCAGGCCCAGGGCGCGCAACTGCTGTTCTGGTGCCAGGCCCGTGACTGCGGCGAAAGCAGCCTGTGGGCCAATGAAGTGTTCGGCAATGCCAAGCTGGTGGGCGCCGACGGCCAGCAGGAATACCTGCTGCTGCGCCTGGCGGCCCCGCAGGACAACTCCCTGGTCGCGTTGTACGGCATCACCCGGGGCAATCGACGGGCGTACCTGCACGTGGAGCAGATGGACGCCAGCGCACCGCTGGGTGATTTGCTGCCGACCTCCGCTACGCTGCTGCGGGAACTGAAAAGCACTGGCGAGCTGGATTTTCCCAAGCTGGGCGCCGAGCCTGACGCCACCTGGCTCACCCTTATTTCCCGCGGATTGAACCTGGATGCCACGTTGCGGGTCAGTTTGACCGGGCCCACCGCCGAGGCATGGCGCCAGGGCTTGATCGATCAGGGCGTACGTGCGGCGCGCCTGGAAACCGGCACCACTGAAGCCAAGGGTTTGCACCTGCATCTGATACGCTGACCGTTCCAGGGCGAACGGACCCGCGCCGTTCGCCTAAGCTCTTGCTCTTACAGACTTCTTTTCGAGAAACCACATGCTCAATAACGATCGCCTGCTGGTGCAGATCCTGCTGCTGGTGTTGTTTGGTGCCAGCTTCTGGGTGATGGCGCCGTTCTGGTCGGCGCTGTTCTGGGGCGCGGTACTGGCGTTTGCCAGTTGGCCGGTGATGCGCTTGCTCACCCGCTGGCTGGGCGGTCGCGAATCGCTGGCCGCCGGGATCCTGACCCTGGTCTGGATGCTATTGGTGGCGTTGCCGCTGGTTTGGCTGGGGTTCAACCTGGCCGACCATGTGCGCGATGCCGTGGGCCTGATCAAGGATATCCAGGTGGATGGCTTGCCTGCGGCGCCCACCTGGCTCGGCTCCATTCCCTTTGTCGGCGAACGATTGGTGGCGATGTGGGACAGCATCGACCAGCAGGGCGCGGCACTGATGGTCACGTTGAAACCGTACCTGGGCCAGGTCGGCAACTGGTTGCTGGCCCGCAGTGCGCAGATCGGCGGCGGCATCCTGGAACTGACCCTGAGCCTGGTGTTCGTGTTCTTTTTCTACCGTGACGGGCCGCGCCTGGCGATGTTTGTGCATCGCTTGCTGGAGCGGTTGATCGGCGACCGGGCGGGTTATTACATCGAACTGGTCGCGGGTACGGTGCAGCGGGTGGTCAACGGTGTGATCGGCACCGCTGCCGCCCAGGCCTTGCTGGCGCTGATCGGCTTCTGGATTGCCGGTGTTCCGGGGGCTTTGGTGCTGGGGATCGTGACGTTCCTGCTCAGCCTGATTCCGATGGGCCCGCCGCTGATCTGGATTCCGGCCACCGCCTGGCTCGCCTGGAAGGGCGACTACACCTATGCGGTGTTCCTCGGTGTATGGGGCACGTTCATCATCAGCGGCGTCGACAACGTGCTCAAGCCCTACCTGATCAGCCGTGGCGGCAACCTGCCGCTGGTGATCGTGTTGCTGGGGGTGTTTGGCGGGTTGATTGCGTTCGGCTTTATCGGCCTGTTTATCGGCCCGACATTGCTGGCGGTGGCGTATAGCTTGTTGACCGACTGGAGTGCCACCCAGGCTCAGGTGCGGCGGGAAGATAAAACCGGGCAGTAATGGTTCCTGCAGGGCGCAGGAACCATTCCTACGCCCTTGGCAGCCACATTACGGCGGTAAGGCCGCCGCCCGGAGTTTCCTCCAGGCTCAGCCGTCCACCGAGGCGTTCCACGGCTTCCTTGGAAATCGTCATGCCCAACCCCACGCCACCGGAATTGCGGTTGCGCGAGCCTTCCAGCCGATAAAACGGTTCAAACACCGCCTCGCGTTTATCCGCCGCAATGCCCGGGCCGTGGTCGATCACCTTCACCACCAGCGCCTGCGGAGTGTCCGCGAGTTCGATGCGCGCGGTGCCGGCGTACCGCAGGGCGTTATCGATCAGGTTGTTCAGGCACGAACGCAGGGCCATCGGTTGCACTTGCAGCGGCGCGCACTCACCACTGCATTGCACATCGGAGCCACGGTCCTGGGCGTTTTCACTCAGGGACTCCACCAGCGCCTGCACATCCAGCCAATGCCGGGTTTCGCTGGTGCGCTGCTCGTGCAGGTAGCTCAGGGTGGCGTCGAGCATGCCGATCATGTCGTCCAGGTCCTGGCGCATCTGGCCCTGCAGCTTGGTGTCTTCGATCTGTTCCAGGCGCAGCTTGAGCCGTGACAGCGGCGTGCGCAGGTCGTGGGACACGGCGCCCAACATGCGGGCACGCTGGGTGACCTGTTCGCGGATGCGCTTTTGCATCAGGTTGAAGGTCGATGCCGCTTGCCGCGCCTCCCGTGGGCCGGACTCGTTCAGCGGTGGGCTGTCGAGGTCCAGGCTCAGGCGCTCGGCCGCGGCGCTCAGGCGCTGGATCGGCCGGCTGAGCAGCTTGGCGCCGTACCAGGCGGCAATGATCAGCGAGATAAACTGGAAGGTCAGCGGCACCACAGGCCCGCCGAACCAGGGACGGCGATGCTCCTTGGGCATTGGCGTCAGGCTGCCGTCCGGTTGCTCGATGAAGGTCTCGTGGGGCGGAGGGGGCGGCGGGCCATAATGGTGAAACCAGAAGAATGCCAGCGCGTGGGCCAGCACAATCGCTACCAGCAACACACCGAACAGCCGCCCGAACAGGGTGTTGAAGGCGTTGCGCATCAGCCGATATCTCGGGCGTCGAACAGGTAGCCTTCACCGCGTACGGTCTTGATCAACTGCGGGGCCTTGGGGTCGTCCCCCAGCTTCTGGCGCAAGCGCGAGACCAGCAGGTCAATACTGCGATCAAAGGCCTCGATGGAGCGACCCCGGGCCGCGTCCAGCAATTGTTCGCGGCTCAGCACCCGGCGCGGGCGCTCGATAAACACCCACAGCAAACGGAATTCGGCGTTGGACAGCGGCACCACCAGCCCGTCGTCGGCCACCAGCTGGCGCAGCACGCTGTTGAGGCGCCAGTTGTCGAAGCGGATATTCGCCCGCTGCTCGGTGCGGTCATCCCGCACCCGGCGCAGGATGGTCTGGATGCGCGCCACCAGTTCACGGGGCTCGAAGGGCTTGGACATGTAGTCGTCGGCCCCCAGTTCCAGGCCGATAATGCGGTCGGTAGGTTCGCAGCGGGCGGTGAGCATCAGGATCGGGATGTCCGATTCCGCCCGCAGCCAGCGGCACAGCGACAGGCCGTCTTCGCCCGGCAGCATCAGGTCGAGCACCACCACGTCGAAGGTCTCGGCTTGCATGGCCTGGCGCATGGCCGCGCCATCGGTCACGCCGCTGGCGAGGATATTGAAGCGCGCCAGGTAATCGATCAGCAGTTCGCGGATCGGCACGTCGTCGTCGACAATCAGTGCGCGGGTATTCCAGCGTTTGTCTTCACCGACAAGCGAGGCTTTTTGATCGTCATTCAGCACAGGAGTCAGGGTTTGCATGGTGCGATCATCTACCTGGTTGGCCGCCGGGCCGAAGCTCGGCGGCGAGGTTGTTGCGTTCAGCATAGGCGCCCAGCCCCGGGGCTGGAAGTTCTGTACGATGGTTCACGTGTGCGAGGCTAATCTTCGGGGGTATTGCAGGCATGTCGGGAATGTATCTGTTTCGACACAATTGCCCGGGAGCCCGCAATCTGGCGGCTAAATCGCGAATTACCGATCATCGGATCCCGCAAACCCGCTGCTTGCGCTACAATCCGCGCCGATTTCGACTTGCCTGAGAGCCCATTCCAATGTCCGCCTGCCAGACTCCTATCATCGTCGCCCTGGATTACCCCACTCGTGACGCCGCACTGAAGCTGGCTGACCAGTTGGACCCCAAGCTTTGCCGGGTCAAGGTTGGCAAGGAACTGTTCACCAGTTGTGCCGCCGAAATTGTCGGCACCTTGCGTGACAAAGGGTTCGAGGTGTTCCTCGACCTGAAATTCCACGATATCCCCAACACCACCGCGATGGCGGTCAAGGCCGCCGCCGAAATGGGCGTGTGGATGGTCAACGTGCACTGCTCCGGCGGCTTGCGCATGATGGCTGCGTGCCGTGAAGTGCTCGATCAGCGCAGCGGCCCCAAGCCACTGCTGATTGGCGTGACCGTGCTGACCAGCATGGAGCGTGAAGACCTGGCCGGCATCGGCCTGGACATCGACCCACAGGAACAAGTGCTACGCCTCGCGGCCCTGGCGCAAAAGGCTGGCCTGGACGGCCTGGTGTGCTCGGCGCTGGAAGCGCAGGCGTTGAAGACCGCCCACCCGGCGTTGCAACTGGTGACCCCGGGGATTCGCCCGGCGGGCAGCGCCCAGGACGACCAGCGTCGCATCCTGACCCCGCGCCAGGCCCTCGATGCCGGTTCCGATTACCTGGTGATCGGTCGCCCGATCAGCCAGGCGGCCGACCCGGCCAAGGCGCTGGCAGCGGTAGTTGCCGAGATTGCCTGACCTACCCGACCTGAAGTGGGCACGGTAAAAAAATGTGGGAGCGGGCTTGCTCGCGAAGGCGGTAGAGCAGTCACCTTATGCATTGACTGCCACACCGCCTTCGCGAGCAAGTCGAACCGTCGCACCGCCGCTCCCACATTTGTTCTGCGGTGTGTCAGCTGACCTTCAACACCAACTTCCCAAAGTTCTCACCGTTGAACAGCTTCATCAGCGTCTCCGGGAACGTCTCCAGCCCCTCGACTATATCTTCCTTGCTCTTGAGCTTGCCCTGAGCCATCCAGCCGGCCATTTCCTGCCCGGCAGCGGCAAAATTCGCCGCGTGGTCCATCACCACAAACCCTTCCATGCGCGCACGATTGACCAGCAGTGACAGGTAGTTGGCTGGCCCTTTGACAGCTTCCTTGTTGTTGTACTGGCTGATGGCGCCGCAGATCACAACGCGGGCTTTCAATGCCAGGCGGCTGAGCACGGCATCGAGAATGTCCCCGCCGACGTTATCGAAATACACGTCCACACCTTTCGGGCACTCGCGCTTGAGGCTGGCATGCACGTCTTCGTTCTTGTAGTCGATGGCGGCATCAAAACCCAGTTCATCCACCAAGAACCTGCATTTGTCGGCGCCGCCAGCGATGCCTACCACGCGGCAGCCTTTAATCTTGGCAATCTGCCCGGCAATGCTGCCCACCGCGCCTGCCGCGCCGGAGATCACCACGGTCTCGCCGGCCTTGGGCGCGCCGGTGTCCAGCAGGGCGAAGTAAGCGGTCATGCCGGTCATCCCCAGCGCCGACAGATAACGCGGCAACGGCGCCAGTTTCGGATCGACCTTGTAGAAACCCCGCGGCTCACCGAGGAAGTAATCCTGCACACCCAAGGCACCGTTGACGTAGTCGCCCACGGCAAATTTCGGGTTGTTCGACGCGATCACCTTGCCTACGCCCAAGGCGCGCATGACTTCGCCGATACCCACCGGTGGAATGTAGGATTTGCCCTCGTTCATCCAGCCGCGCATGGCCGGGTCCAGGGACAGGTATTCGTTGTGCACCAGCACCTGGCCGTCCTGGGGTGTACCCACCGGCACTTCCTGGTAAGTGAAGGTGTCCCGCGTGGCCGCGCCGACCGGGCGTTTGGCGAGCAGGAATTGGCGGTTAGTCTGGGCAGTCATGGCAGCGACTCTTGAGAAGTGGACCTTGAGTGATAGACCCTTCGGGCTGCACCGGCAAGGTGCGCGGCACCTGCGAATGCCCACCGATCCACTGCAATGATAGTGATGCCGGTGCCGTTATCACTGCGGCTCATGGTTCGCCAACCGGGCTTTTGATAGTGCTGACGCGCCGATGGTGGCTCTGGCTAGACTGGGGTCATCGAGCATTCCCATCGAAGGAACATCCACCATGAGCATGACATTTTCCGGCCAGGTCGCCCTGGTGACCGGTGCGGCCGCCGGCATTGGCCGCGCCACTGCGCTGGCGTTCGCCGCTGAAGGCTTGAAAGTCGTAGTCGCCGACCTGGACGCGGCTGGCGGCGAGGGCACTGTGGCGCTGATTCATCAGGCCGGTGGCGAAGCGGTGTTTGTGCGCTGCAATGTCACCCTCGAAGCGGACGTGCAGCAGTTGATGCAGCAGACCGTGGCCACCTATGGCCGGTTGGACTATGCCTTCAACAACGCCGGGATCGAGATCGAGAAGGGCAAGCTGGCGGACGGCAGCCTGGATGAGTTCGACGCAATCATGGGCGTCAACGTCAAGGGCGTGTGGCTGTGCATGAAGTATCAACTGCCGTTGCTGCTGGCTCAGGGCGGCGGCGCCATCGTCAACACGGCTTCTGTGGCAGGACTTGGGGCGGCGCCGAAGATGAGTATCTATGCCGCGTCCAAGCACGCGGTGATCGGCCTGACCAAGTCGGCGGCGATCGAGTACGCGAAAAAGAAAATCCGCGTCAACGCGGTATGCCCGGCCGTGATCGACACCGATATGTTCCGCCGTGCCTATGAAGCTGACCCGCGCAAAGCCGAATTTGCCGCCGCCATGCACCCGGTCGGGCGTATCGGCAAGGTCGAGGAGATCGCCAGCGCCGTGCTTTATCTGTGCAGCGACGGTGCTGCCTTCACCACGGGCCAGGCATTGGCGGTGGACGGTGGCGCGACCGCGATTTAGGAAGTGAGGCGGATGCCATTCAGAAAAGCGTTGGAGGCGCTGTGGGTTTTTTCCGCAGGTGGCCAGATGCCTCACCTGAATGTGTTTCACTAGGTAAATAATTCAATTAAATCAATGATTTAATAAATCTTGGCCGCGGCTGTCATCGGGCTTCTGTGCTTAACTGGTTTGGGTTAAATGACAACAGTTTAAGTGAGTGGCTCATGGATTTAGGGATCGATCGACAAGCCCTTGTACCGGTAGTGCAGCAAATCGTCAGTGCGCTGGCCGCCTGGATTCGCGAGAGCGGCGCCAGCCCCGGGACGCGGTTGCCCTCGGTGCGGCAACTGGCCCACGAGAACCTGCTCAGTCAGTCCAGCGTCATCGAGGCGTTCGAGCGGATGGTTGCCCAAGGTGTGCTGGCCTCAAGGCAAGGCGCCGGTTTCTGTGTGGCCCAGCCACTCGCCGAGCGTGGTCTTCGCGGTGAAAACCAATGGTATGAGGGCGCCGAGTCGGGGTGGGGCGCCTTCATCGACAATCAACTGGGCGAACTGAAACTGGGATGCGGCTGGCTGCCGGACACCTGGCGCGAGAGCGACGACATCAGTTACGCGATTCGTGAAGTCACCCGCACCGACACCGCGGCCGTCTTCAACTACAGCACGCCGCTGGGCCTGCCGGCCCTGCGTGAACAGCTGCTCAAGCGCCTGGCGCACATCCAGGTGGCAACCCGGGTCGAGCATATCCTCACCACCCACGGCGCGAGCCATGCCCAGGACCTGCTGATCCGCACGCTGCTCAAGGCCGGCGACACCGTGGTGGTGGAAAGTCCGGGGTACGGCAACCTTTACCGCCAACTGGCCTTTCATGGTGTCAAGCTGCTGGAAGTGCCGCGCACCCGTGGCGGCCCGGACATGCCTGCCCTGGAAGCGCTGTTGCGCGGGCACCGGCCCAAGTGCCTGTTCATCAACAGCCTGTATCACAACCCCACCGGCACCAGCCTGTCCCTGGCGGTGGCCGAGCGCTTGCTGCAACTGGCCCATTCCCAGGACTTCTTCATCATCGAGGAGGACGTCTATGGCGACCTGCAACATGCCACGTGCACCCGGTTGTCGGCGTTGCCCCACGAGGACCGGGTGATCTATGTCTCGAGTTTTTCCAAGACCCTCAGCAGCGCCTTGCGGGTGGGGTACCTCACGGCCAGCGGGGCGATCATCGCGCAATTGGCCAGGGTCAAGACCTTGACCGGCATCGGCACCTCGCGGTTTGCCGAGGCGGTGGTGGCTACGTTGCTGGCCAATGGTACCTACCGCAAGTGGGTGCAACGCCTGCGCCGGCGGCTGAGCACGGAAATGGCCATGACCCTGCAGGTGCTGGAAGACGAAGAGTGGGAGGTGTTTGCGGTGCCGGCGGGGGGCATGTTCCTCTGGGCGCGCCCTGGTGTCGGCGACCGTTCCACCGTGCAGGCGCGGGCTCGCCGGCTGGGGGTGTTGCTGTCGCCGGGGACGCTTTTCAGCCCGACGGGCGAATCCAGCGACTGGCTGCGCATCAATGTGGCCTACGCTTCTGATCAGCGTGCACTGGCGTTGTTCAAGGCCATGGGGCCGGCAGGATCGACCTCTACCATTCTGAAAACGACGAGGATGTAGCTTTTTGCCATTATTGTGGCGCCAAACCCTTGTATTCAGTGCCCCGGGGTTGCGAATCTCGCTGCATCGAAACCTGGCTTGATGGCATTCGCCATTGCAAGAGGACTCAAGTGCAATGATTTCTGCCGTGCAACGACGTTTTGCCAACCTCGGTATGGCCAAGAAACTGGGCTTGGGCTTTGCCCTGGTACTGCTGTTGACGGCATTGGTGGCCGCGATTGGCGTATGGTCGCTGCAAACCGTTGGCCAGCGCTTCGAGGGCCTTAAAGCCATGTCGGCGCTCAACAGCGGCTTGCTCAAGGTGCGCTTGATCGAGCAGGACTACGCGTTGCATGCCGACCCCAAGTCGGTGGACGCCTTGCACGAAAGTGTCGACGCGTTGGCGGCCCAGGCGGTAATTCTCAAGGCCCAGTCGCCTGCCAATTTCCCGGTGATGAGCGACGTCGAGCAGGCGCTGGCGGCGTATCGCAAGGCGTTCGATGAGTTTGTCGAGCTGACCCAGACCAAGGACCTGGCGCTGGAAATGGCCAGTTGGTCGGTCTCCAGTGTCGCCAACAACCTTGATGTGTTGCAGGCCGGGCTGGCGGACGACGGCGCCTATGGCCTCAAGGAAAGCCAGGGCAAGGAAGGTGCCGAATTCATCGAGCAGGCGGGGCAGGTCAGCCAGGTCTCGCGCCTGATGCTGCAGGCCATGAACGAAGCGCACGTGCGCCTGGACCAGAGCCGCAAGGGCGATGACGAGAACGCCGAGCAGGGCAAGATCGAGCAGGCCGATCAGGCCCTGGCCCAGGTCGAACAGCTGAAAACCACCGTCAACGATCCTGGCTACCAAACCGTGCTTAACGAAGTGTCCGGGCATATCGCGGCCTTCAGCGAAAAACTCGGCGAATACACCGGGCTGCTGGCCCAGGAAAAAGTCGTCTACAAGCAGTTGCACGAGCGCGCAGCCGAAGTGGTCACCCGGGTCAATCAGGCCTACGACGCAGAAGACCTGTCGATGCAGGCGCAGTTGAAGAAAAGCGCGTTGCTGATCATCGGTTCTTCGGCGTTGGCGTTATTGGTCGGGCTGATTGCCGCGTGGATCATTACCCGTTTGATCGTTGCACCGTTGCGCAGCGTGATTGCAGTGGCCCAGCAGATTGCCGCCGGTGATCTCAGTGGCCGCATGGAAGTCAGTCGCCGGGACGAGATGGGCCAGTTGATGCTCGCGATGCAACAGATGAGCAGCGGCCTGAGCAGCATGGTCAGCGGGTTGCAGGCGGGTATCGAGCAACTGGCCAGCTCGGCCCATTCGCTGTCCAGCGTCACCGAGCAGACCAATATCGAGGTCAGCAGCCAGAAGGAAGAAACCGAGCAGGTGGCCACGGCCATGAACCAGATGACCGCCACCGTGCACGATGTGGCGCGCAACGCCGAAGAAGCGGCCCAGGCGGCGCAGACGGCGGATGACAAGGTCGACAGCGGCCAGCAGGTGGTGCGCCAGAGCTTGCAGCGTATCGAGTTGCTGGCCAGCTCCGCGACCTCCGCCAGTACCAGCATCGAAAGCCTGAGCGCGGAGATCCAGACTATCGGCACCGTCCTTGAGGTGATCAAGAGCGTGGCCGAGCAAACCAACCTGCTGGCGCTGAATGCGGCCATCGAGGCGGCGCGGGCGGGCGAGCAGGGCCGCGGTTTTGCCGTGGTGGCCGACGAGGTGCGGGCGCTGGCCAAGCGCACCCAGCAATCGACCGAGGAAATCGAACGGTTGGTGAGTACCTTGCGCAGCGCTGCGCAGGCTTCGGTGCAGCAGATCAGGCAGAGCGGCGAACTGGTCAAGCTGGCGGTCAGTGATGCCCTGGAAACCGAAAGCGCCCTGGGCAGCATCGCGGCGGCGGTGTCGTTGATCCAGCAGATGAACCAGCAGATTGCCGCAGCGGCCGAAGAGCAAAGCTCGGTGGCCGAGGAAATCAACCGCAGCGTCACCAGCATCCGTGCGAGTGCCGATCAATCGGCGTTGAGCATGCAGGGCAATGCAGCGTCGAGCATCGAGCTGGCGCAGTTGGGTACGGAGCTTAAGGGGATGGTCGGGCACTTCCGCCTTTGATCACCGCAGGCCTGCGGTGATCAAAGGGCAGGGCGGTCAGGCGTTGTTGGCCAGGAAGGTCAGCAGCGCTTCGTTGACGAAATCGGGGTTTTCCCGGCTGGAGATATGCCCGGCGTGCGGAATCAACGTCAGCGCGCAGCCGATCAAGGCCGCCATTTCTTCTGATTCGGCCGGTGGGCGTGGCTTGTCCTGCTCGCCACACATCACCAGGGTGGTGTCGGTGTCGAGGCGCGCCAGTTGTTCCAGCACATCCGCGCGGCTGAAGATAATCCGGCCCAGGGGCACGATGCTGTGCACCAGGCGCTCCTTGGGGAAGGCCTGCAGTGCGTTGCGGAAATCCTGGTACAAGGCCGACTCCCGGTCGATACCGGGACGGAAGAAGATCGGCGCCACCACATCCAGCAGCGGTTCCGGAATGGCGCCGGCATCTTCGATCATCTTGAACAGCGAAAAGTAGTATTGGCGAGTGGCTTCCGGCTCGGCGCCCAGGTGCGTGTCCATCAGCACCAGGCTGTTGACCCGCTCGGGAGCCAGCAGCGCCAGACGTGCGCCCCACATGCCGCCGACCGACAAGCCCACGAGGTTGACCTGGGCAATGTCCAGGTGATCCAGCAGCGCCAGGTGCTGGCGTGCGAGGTCGTCCAGGGATGCAGTGTTTGCAGGCAGTGCGCCGGACTCGCCGTGGCCCCAAAGCTCGGGGACGATCACCCGGTACTGTTGCGACAGCGCTTCGATCTGCGGCGCCCACATCTGGCTGTCCCACAGGTAGCTGGAACCGAGGAGAACGGCCGGGCCGGTGCCCTGGTCGAGGTAATGCAGCGGTTGTCCATCGATGAGCACGACAGGCATGGCGAAGCCCTTTTCGTTAACGGAGTGAGGGGGCCTTTTTTACGCTATTCGAGGGGAAGGGGATAGGTGCAGAGTGATGGCATGTGGCGAGCGGGTTTGCCGCCCACCACAATGGCAGGGGATCAGTCGTAGATGGCTTTCTTCTTCCAGTCGGCGTCCGCATCCACCACTTTCAAGCCTTCGGTCAATTCGTTGACCTCGTCTTCAGCCGGTTCAAGGTTGGACAGCACCATGGAGTTGGCGCGCGCCAGCTGTTTCTCGAGCAATTGCAGCTGCTGGCTGTACACCACCGGCTCCGGTTGCTTGCGCAGGTACTGCACGCCGCGTTCGAACGCCAGGCGAGCCTGGCCCGGCTGGCCTTGTTGCAGTGCGTGCTGGCCCAGGTTGTTGAAGAACTCGATGTGCAGCAGCACCAGGATATGGCGGATTTCCTTGATCCAGTGCTTGGCTTCATTGGTCGGCAGGAAACCGTCCTGGGCCGCTCGGGTCACCTGGCCATGCAGTGCTTCGAGCAGGAAACGTACATCCTTGGCCTTGGCTTCGGTCTGGATCGGGCCTGGCGGGTTGTTCACCGGAATCGATTCGCCCTGGGCCACCAGTGCGTTGAGTTCAGTGATGCGTGCCTTGAGCGACGCATTGGACTTGTCGAGGTTCAGCAGGCGCTGATTGACGTTGAGCTCCAGGCGGGTCAGCAGCAACTTGAGTCGCGGCGTCATCAACTGGCCAGGGAAGGTCTCGGTGATTTCGCCGCAGCGGCGCAGCCGGTCATTGAGTTCGATCCGGGTCCGGTTCTTTTCCAGCTTATTGTTTTCCACCACGTGGTTCATGTAGCCAATGGCGATCAGTATTACGATCCCGGCTATTACCAGCAGGGTGATCATGAGTGGTGTCACCGGTGTGACCTCTTTATGGGGTTTGCATTGAAGTGTAGTGACTGGTGCAGTGACCGGATAGGACTGAGCGACCAGTTGCGTCAGTAGTTTCTTCTATATAGCGGGGCAGTCCCTGCGTAGATGCACATTGCCATCATTTGCTGTGGCGAACTATAGCGCCTTGTGGAACGCCAGAATATAGGCGCCAAAGCCTGGACGGCGAGAAACCCTTGCAACCCCCGTAAACCACGGCGAAGTCATTGATTTAAATAAATTTATCCTTGGGGGTTGACGACCTCCCAATCCATCCATAGAATGCGCGCCACTTACAGCGTAAAGCACACAGCGAAACGCGGTAGGGAGTGAATGTTGTACGTGTGTCCCCTTCGTCTAGTGGCCTAGGACACCGCCCTTTCACGGCGGTAACAGGGGTTCGAGTCCCCTAGGGGACGC